>JAZQOP010000021.1:0-4609 GCA_045627965.1 Kiritimatiellia bacterium
GCTCCCGCCGCCCCCCGTCCATCCCGTCCTCCCCCAGCCGCGACGCCCTCCCCTCGCCCGCGACGCCGTGAGATTATGGTGAAACATTGTGGATTTTCACGATTTCGGGGTCTTCCGCTTTGTCCCGGATCTGCCCGGGGATCGGCCGCCGCCAAGGGGGCCCCGGGACGCGGGCTCAGGGCTTCTGCGTGGCCAGGACGCGGTCGGCGAAAGCCTTCATGGCGTCGTCGGACCAGACGGGAGGATCGAAGCAGCGGTCGTTGATGGCCTGGATGGCGTCGCGGATGCGTAGCGCGACGGGCGGGTCGTTCGACGAAACCTGCAGCTGGACGCGGGGATGGGTAAAGACCGCGTAGGCGTGGATGTGCTCCTCGTCCAGGGCATTCGGGAACAGCGAGACGAACATCCGCCGCTGCCGCAGCACCTGGGCCACCGGCGACTTCACCGGGCGCGGGGTCCGCCCCGCCGCCGTCTGCGACCACTGGTGGTCGTGCACGTCGCCCGACAGCGTCCCGGCCCAGTATTTCGATTCCAGCACGTAGATGCCCGACGGCGCCAACACCAGGTGGTCGATCTGGAAGCGTTCGTGGGCGATGCGCAGGTCGAGGTCGTTCAAGATCAGGTGGTTGTCGGCCAGCTGCTCGGCCAGGCGGTCGGCCAGGCGATGCTCGCCTCGCTGGCCGCCTTCAAGATTGCGCGCCTCCTCGGCGATCTCGCGCAGACGCCAGCGGTAGCCCACGCCCCCCGCGACCAGCAGCGCCGCGCCCGCCAGCCGCGCCGCCCAGTTCGTTCGCCCCCAGCGGCCCGTCCGCCACGCATCCGCCAAAGGCGGCACCAGCAGGAGCAGCGACGCCACGACGACCGCGCCCCAGACGACGATCGTCGTCGTCGAGGAATGCCGCAGCTCGTCCTCCAAGTCGCGCTGGCGCCGCCCCAGCGACGTTTCGCTGCGCAAGATCCGCGCCATCGAGGGCTCCTCCCCCCGGCCCTAGGCTTCCTGCTCGGCGTTCAGGCCGTTCGCCAGCTTCTCGACCTCGGCGTTCGACAGCACCGGCTTGTCGAAGCAGAAATCGTTGATGTAGTTGATCAGCTGGTCGGGCGTCATCGCGCGGTCGCGGACGTTCTGGATATGCAGGTCGGCCGACGGACTGGACATGACGACCACGGGGAAGACGCGCTCCCAGATCAGGTTCGTCCCTTTCAGCCAGTTGCAGAGCAGGCGGCGGCTGCGCAGGGCCATGCCCACGGGATTGCGCGCGGGACGGAGCTTGCCGTCGGGGCCCTTGATCTTCCAGACATGCGCCTGCTTCGACGTATCGCCGTAGATCGACCCCTCCCAGCACACGTTCTTGATGACGAACATGCCCGACGGGGCGACGACCAGGTGGTCGATCCAGCACTTTTCGCGGCCGACCTTCAGGCGGATGTCGTTGAGGACGTAGTGGTCGTTGGCCAGCTTCTCGTCGAGAAGGGCCGCGATGTCCTTCTTGCGCTGGAGGAGGGCCTCGGTGTCGGCCGTCTCCTCGCTCGTCTCGCCCTGGCGCACCGCGTGCCCGATGGCCACGAACGCCACGAAGGCCCCCAGGACCAGGACGGAGAAGCCACCGCCCATCGCATACTTCCACACGATGCCCGCCACGATGCAGACCGCCGCCACCGCCGTCTCGACGATGCGCATCCGCTTGAGGAACGTCGTCTCGCGGTTGATTTCGTCGCGGCGACGCGTCAAATTCTGTTCGCTGGTCAACGTCCGTGCCATCCCGGGCCTCCTCTTGCTCTCGCCAAACTCCTAGGGACCTATTCCGCCGCCGGGGCTTCCGAGGCTTCCGCCTCCGCCGGGGCTTCCGGCGCCGGTCCGATCGCCTCGGCGAAGGCGATGCGGGCCTTCCGGTCCGTCACGCGGATCCGGACGCGCTCGCCGACCGTGGTCGCGCCCTTTACGGCCACGACGAGGCCGTTCACCTTCGCGATGCCCTCCTGGCCGGGGTTCTTCACCGACTCCTCGACGATTTCGACATCCAGCTCGGCGCCGGCCGTCACATGCGCCGCCGAATCGCCCTCGCGGGGGACGAACGCCTTCCCTTGGCGCGGTTCGCGGTCGCGCGCCGGCCGCCGCCCCTCGGCCGCGTAGGGCAGCGGGCCCTCGCCCGCCGGCTTGCCGCTCAGCTCCGCAAACGCCATCCGCTCCAGGCGGTCCACGATGCGGATGTTCACGCGCTCGCCGATCGTCGTCGCGCCCTTCACGAAGATCACCAGGCCCTTCACGCGGGCCACGCCCTCGGTGTCGGGGTTCTTGGACGACTGCTCGCTGATGACCACGTCGAACTCCGCGTCCTTCACGACGAACGCCGTGGCGTCGTCCGCCGGCGGCGCATAGCGGGGCCGAGGCGCGCGGGCGGCGCCACCCGCCGCGTAGGGCAGCGGGCCCTCGCCCGCCGGCTTGCCGCTCAGCTCCGCGAAGGCCATCCGCTCGCGGCGGTCCGTCACGCGGATGTTCACGCGCTCGCCGATCGTCGTCGCGCCCTGCACAAAGATCACCAGGCCCTTCACGCGGGCCACGCCCTCGGTGTCGGGGTTCTTGGACGACGCCTCGCTGATGACCACGTCGAACTCCGCGTCCTTCACGACGAACGCCGTCTCGTCATCCGCGCGCGGCACGAACGCCGCACGCTTCGGGGCCCCTTCGGAGTAGCCCAGCGGGCCCTCGCCCGCCGGCTCGCCCGTCAGCTCCGCGAACGCCATCTTCTCGCGCCGCTGGACGATGCGCACATTCACCCGCTCGCCCATCGTCGTCGCCCCTTCGACGAACACCACCAGCCCTTCGACCTTCGCCACGCCCTCCGTGTCGGGATTCTTCGACGACGCCTCGCTGATCACCACGTCCAGCACCGCCCCGTCGACCACGAACGCCGACCGATCGCCCGGCAGCGGCTTGTAGGGCTCGCGCGGCGGCTTCGGCGGCAGCGAAATCTCGGACACGACCTTCACCAGGTTCGCGTTCACCACGCGGTCCTGCACCCGCGTCACGTCGACGATGCACGTCTGGCCCCGGCGCGCCCCGTCGATGAACGTCGCACGGCCGCCCAGCCGGGCGATCCCGCTCGCACGGTCGTCCGATTCGTCCTCGACGAACACCCGGTAGCGGTAGCCCACCTGTGGCGTCACGCGCACCATCGGGTCGGTCCCGTCCATGATCGCCCCCGTATTCACCACCGCCGCCTCCCCCTCGTACACCTTCGTCACGCGCCCCGGCTCCGGCTTCTTCATCGCAAAGAACACCGCCACGATCAGCGCCAGGCCCAAAACGACGATTGCCATCAACGCAATCGCGCGCCATTTCGCGCTCACCGCCGGCACGCCGTCCATCTTGTCCTGCTCGCTCATAACTCGTCCTCTTTCGCTTCGGGTTCTGAAAATCCTTCCCCGCAAGGATAGCACACCCCCGCCCCGCCCGCGAGCCCATTTCCGGCTTTCCGCAAAAACGCTTTAGCACCCCGCCCCTCCCCGCTTGACTCCCTTCCCGCGACCTTGTATAACCCCTGCGCCATGAACATCGTCTTCAAGTCCCAGATGCCCACCCCCCAGGCCCTCAAGGAGGCCTATCCCCTCTCCGACGCCCTTGCCGCGCGCAAGGCCGCCAACGACGCGGCCATCCGCGACATCTTCACCGGCGCCTCCACCCGCTTCCTGCTGGTCATCGGCCCCTGCTCCGCCGACCGCGAGGACGCCGTCCTCGACTACATCTCGCGCCTCCGCCGCCTCCAGGAGCGCGTTGCCGACAAGATCCTCGTCGTCCCCCGCATCTACACCAACAAGCCCCGCACCACCGGCGACGGCTACAAGGGCATGCTCCACCAGCCCGACCCCAACCGTTCCCCCGACATGCGCGCCGGGCTGGTCGCCATCCGCCGCCTCCACCTCCGCGCCATCGCCGAGACCGGGTTCTCCTGCGCCGACGAGATGCTCTATCCCGAGAACCACTCCTACCTCTCCGACGTCCTCTCCTACGTCGCCGTCGGCGCCCGCTCCGTCGAGAACCAGAACCACCGCCTCGTCGCCTCCGCCCTCGACATCCCCGCCGGCATGAAGAACCCCATCAGCGGCGACCTGTCCGTCATGATGAACGCCATCCACGCCGCCCAGCGCCCCCACACCTTCGTCTACGGCGGCTGGGAAGTCGTCAGCAAGGGCAACCCCCTCGCCCACGCCATTCTCCGCGGTTCCACCAACCGCTACGGCCTGTCCACCGCCAACTACCACTACGAGGACCTCCAGGCCCTCGGCGCCCTCTACGCCGCCTCCAACCTCGAGCACCCCGCCGTCGTCGTCGACACCAACCACTCCAACTCCGGCAAGCGCCACGACGAGCAGCCCCGCATCGCCAAGGAAGTCCTCCATTCCATGCGCCATGCCCCCGACATCCGCCGCCTCGTCAAGGGCCTCATGGTCGAATCCTACATCCTCGACGGCAACGCCCCCTCCGACCGTGCCGAATACGGCCGCTCCATCACCGACCCCTGCCTCGGCTGGGATGCCACCGAGCGCCTCGTCCTCGACCTCGCCGACCTCCTCTAGCCCGCCCGGGGCGGCCCCCCCCCCCCCCCCCCCC
>JAZQOP010000022.1:0-1964 GCA_045627965.1 Kiritimatiellia bacterium
CATCCCCCCGGGCGACGTCCCGGCCCCCCGCCCCCCCGGAAAGCCGCCCCGCGTGATTTTTCGCTAAAACCCTAGGAATTTTCCGAAAAATCACTTTAGGGCCCGGCCGTGCGGCGGGCCGTTTTTTTCCTCCCGCGCGACGCGTGCGCGTGCTAGGATGGAGACGTCATGCGCGAATGGATCCAATCCCCCTATTTCCCGGCCGCCTGCGCCGCGGCCGCCGCCCTGGGCGTCTTCCTGCTCGGGTGGCTCCTGGGGCTTTGCGCGGGCCGCCGCGGCGAACGCGCCCGCGCCGCCGCCGCCCTCGTCCAGGCCAAGTCCGACGCCCGCGCCGCCCTCGCCCGCGCCGAAGGCCGCCTTGAGCAGCTGGCGGCCCAGAAGGAAGCCCTGGCCAACGAGTTCAAGACCCTCTCCATCGCCACCCTCGACGACCAGTGCGAGCGCGCCGAAAAGCTCCAGCGCGAAAACCTCGCCCACCTCCTGCGGCCCCTTCAGGCCGACATCGCCGCCTTCAAGGACCAGCTCTCCAAGGACCACCGCGCCAACGCCGAACGCACCGGCAAGCTGGGCCAGCAGCTCTCCGACCTCGGGCGCCTGTCCCGCGAGGCCTCCACCTCCGCGACGACCCTCGCCACGGCCCTGCGCGGCAGCTCCAGCGTACGCGGCAGCTGGGGCGAGACGACGCTGGAGCGGCTGCTCGAGCTGGCGGAGCTGCCCAAGGGCGTCGTCTTTCGCACGCAGGTCTCCATGGCCGGCGCGGCCGACGGACGCCAGCGCCCGGACGTCATCGTCGACCTCCCCGGCGGCCGCCACGTCGTCATCGACTCCAAGGCCGTCCTGTCCCACTACCTCGACCATGTCGCCGCGACCGCCGAGCCCGCCCGTGCCGCGGCCGCCAGGGCCCACGTCGCCGCCCTGCGGACCCAGATCCGCGCGCTGGCCGACCGCCGCTACGACGCGCTTCCCGCCCTCGGCGGCCAGGCCCCGGGCTTCGTCCTGCTCTTCGTCCCCTCCGAGCCCGCGCTGGCGCTGGCGCTGGCCACCGATCCCGCACTCTTCGACGAGGCCGCCCGGGCGAAGGTCCTCCTCGTCTCGCCGGCCACCCTGCTAGCCGCGCTCCGCATCATCGACCTGCTCTGGCTGGCCGAGCGGCGGCTGGGCGACGTCGACCAGATCTACGGCCGCCTCCAGAAGCTCCACGACAAGTTCGCGGGCTTCGCCGCCGAGATGCAGCACATCGACGACGCCCTCCGGAAGGCCCGCGACGCCTACGACCGCGCCTTTTCGCTGCTGGCGGGGGGCAAGGGCAACCTCGTCCGCCAGATGGAGCTCTTCCGCCCCTACCTGCCCGGCCCCCGGAAGGACCTGCCCGGGCCGTTTGCCGCCGCCGCCAAGGAACCCGAGGAACCCGAACATGAAACCTGACCGCCCCCGCCTGCCCCTGCCCGCCCTGCTCCTGTGCGCCGCCGCCCTGGCGATGCCCTTCGCCGCCGCCTGCCGACGCGCCGACGCCGTCGACCCGCACGCCGCCGCCGTCGCCGCCGTCCGTCTCGACGACATGACCTTCCGCCATGCCGACGACGACCCCGCGCCCTTCCGCACCGCCGACCTGCGCGGCGCCCCCTACTGGCTCTTCGTCTTCCGCGCCGACGAGCCCGCGTGCGTGGCGGCGCTCGACGAATGGGCCGCCCTGGCCGGCGACCTCCGAGACAGCTGCGCGGGCACCCTGGCCGTCCTGCTCACCGGGCCCGAGGCCGATGTCGCCGCCCACCTGGCCGCCTGGCCGTCGCCCTCGCCCCTTCCGCTCCTGCGCGCCGACGAGGCGACCCTCGACGCACTGGCCCTGCGCGCCCCCCTCCGCGCCAACCCGGTCGCCTTCCTCTTCGACCCGGGCGGGCGCCCCCTCGGGCCCGTCGCCGGGTTCCCGCCCCCCGGCCACTACCTCGCGGACGCCCGCGCCGCCG
>JAZQOP010000023.1:0-24794 GCA_045627965.1 Kiritimatiellia bacterium
CTCAACGCCCCTCCCGTCGCCCCCAGCGTGTCCCCCACCCCTCCGCGACCCCGCTCATCGCCCAAAATCGCGTGAGATTTAGGTCAAACATTGGGGTTTTGGCGGTTTTGGGGGCTCAAGGAGCAAGCTGGACGGCGAGGATGCACTTCACAGCCCGGGGACGCGGGCGGGAGCGTCCGCGTCCGCCTTTTTGGCACGCTGGGGGGGGAAGAGCGCAGGGATTGTGGGGCGCGCAGGACGCCATCCACCCTACAGGTTCTTCATCTGAGGGAAGAGAAGGACGTCGCGAATGGATTCGGCGCCGGTGATGATCATCACAAGGCGGTCGATGCCGATGCCCTGCCCGCCCGCCGGCGGCATGCCGTGCTCCAGCGCGCACAGGAAATCCTGGTCGAGCTTGGACTCGTCGCCAGCGGCCTGCTCCATCAGGCGCTTGCGCTGGTCGATGGGGTCGTTCAGCTCGGTGTAGCCCGGGCAAAGTTCGCGGCCGTTGACGACCAGCTCGAAGACGTCGACGACTTCGGGATCGTCGGGGCAGGTCTTGGCGAGCGGGACGAGCTGGCGCGGGAGGCGTGTCACGAAGGTCGGCTGGATGAGCGTCTTTTCGATCAGCTTGTCGTAGCACTCGTTCGTGATGTCGTCATGCGTGAACGTGTCGGGGATGTCCAGGCCCTGGGCGCGGGCCCAGTCACGGACGTCCTCGCGGGAGCGGGCATACCAGTCGGCGCCGAGGTGTTCGCAGACAAGGTCATGGTAGGAGACTTCGCGCCAGGGCAGGGTCAGGTCGATGGCGGGTCGGCCTTCCGTCGCCGCCAGCTTCGTATCGCCCGTGATGGCCTTGGCGCATTCGGAGACGAGCGACCCGACCAGCTCCATCATCGTGCGGCAGTCGCCGTAGGCCTCGTAGATTTCCAGGACGGTGAATTCCGGGTTGTGCGAGCGGTCGAGGCCCTCGTTGCGGAAGTCCTTGCCCAGCTCGAACACCTTGTCATAGCCGCCCACCAGCAGCTTCTTGAGGTAGAGCTCCGGGGCGATGCGCATGTACATCGGCTGGCCCAGCGCCGCGTAGTGGGTCTGGAACGGATTGGCCGTCGCGCCGCCGGCGATCGGCTGCAAGATCGGCGTCTCGACCTCGAGATAGCCGCGGCCTTCCAGGAAGCGCCGGCAGAAGGAAAGGATCTTTGAACGGGCGTCGAACACCTTCCGGACGTCCGGATTCGCGATCAGGTCCAGGTAGCGCTGGCGGTAGCGGACCTCCTGGTCCTGCAGGCCCGACCACTTGTCCGGCAGCGGCAGCAGGGCCTTGGAGAGCAGCTCCCACTTCTCGACGCGGCAGGTCTTCTCGCCGGTGCGGGTCGTGAAAAGCTTGCCTGTGATGCCGACATGGTCGCCCATGTCGAGCTTCTTGAAGGACGCGAACGATTCGTCGCCCAGCGTGTTCTTCTGGACATAGATCTGGAACTTGCCCGATCCGTCCTGGAGATGCCCGAAGATCGACTTGCCCATTTCGCGGAGGGCCACGATCCGGCCGGCGATCGTCACCTCCTTGTCGTCGGCATACGCCTCGGCCGTCTCCGCCAGCGTCCCCGTGCGCGGAAAGCCGCGGCCGAAGGGGCGCTGCCCGGCGGCCACCAGGGCCTCCATGTTCGCCAAACGTTGCGCCCGATATTCGTTTTCAGAAACCATCTGCTCCGACATGATCCATCTCCTTCGTTCCATCCCCCCGGCTTCCCCCGACATCGTCACCTAGGCCTAGTCCTTCCAGGCATAGCGGAAAATGCAGCGGATGGCGCTGAAGCCGTCCTTCCAGCCGATCTTCTTGCCTTCGGCGTAATCGCGCCCGTAATACGAAATGGGCACCTCGTAGATGCGCAGCTTGCGGCGCGCGACCTTGGCCGTGATTTCCACCTCGAACCCGAAGCGCTTTTCGCGCAGCGGAATCGCCTGGATGTCCGCGCGCTTGAAGACCTTGTAGCAGACCTCCATGTCCGTCAGGTTCAGGTTGCTCATCATGTTCGACAGCGTCGTCAGAAACTTGTTGCCGAGATAATGCCAGAAGAAGACGACCCGATGTGCGCCACCGCCGAGGAAGCGCGACCCGAACACCACGTCCGCGCGACCCGACAGGATCGGTGCCAGCAACTGCGGGTATTCGCTCGGGTCGTATTCCAGGTCGGCGTCCTGGATGATCACGTAGTCGCCCGTCGCCTTCTGGAACCCCGTATGCAGCGCCCCGCCCTTTCCCTGGTTCACCTCATGGTAGTAGACCGCCAAGGAGGGGTCCTGCTCCGCCAGCTTCTTCAACAGGTCGCGGGTCCCGTCCTTCGAGCAGTCGTCCACCAAGACGATCTCCTTCTCCATGCCGACATCGACCGCCTTGATGGCTTCGATGATGCGCTCCAAGGTCGCCACTTCGTTGTAGACCGGAACCACGATGGACAATTTCATGCCGACACACTCCTCACCTTACTTTGAAAAACGAACGTCGTGCAGAGAAACGTATTCCATTCCGTCCGCTTCGACAAGGAAAAAGCCCCATTGGGCGATCGACGAGGGATCGAGCGGACCTCCATCGCCCGCCCGGCGCCACGCCTCCGCGGGAATAACCAGGCGGTTTTCGCCGCGCCGCGAAACCGTTTCAAGCTGGAAGCGCTCGCCATAGGACGGCTCCCGGTCCTCGTGCAGCCTCGGATCGATCCGCACGGCCACGACGCCGTCCTTCTCGCCCTCCCAGGTCCAGTTCAGCTCCAGGTCGCCCATCCCGTCCCAGTCCTGCCGGGCCGGCCGGCGAAAGACGCCGCGCCAGGCGACCGCCTCGTCGTTCGCCCGCAGGCGCAGCCCCCCCGCGGAACGTGCCACGTCCAGCCCGTTCGCCAGCCAGCGGTGCGCCGACCAGGACGCCCCGCCGTCGAGCAGACACGGCCATGCACGACTCTCCCCCCAGAGCGCCCAGGCCGACGGCACGACGAACGCCGCGCCGCAAATGGCCATCGACACCCCCATCGCCGCCAGCCGCGCACCCCCTCCGAGCGGCAACGCCACGGCCAACAGCACCCCCAGGCTGCCGGCCACCCAGTCCATCATCTCCCGCGTGCGGCCCGTCAACGGCTGCAGAAATTCCACGGCGAGCGCCAACGCGGCAAGGGCTGCGCCAACCGCCCACCGAGCCCCGGCCCGCTCCCCCGTCGCGCGCCGCCAGAAAAACGCCATCACGCCGAAGAGCAAAACGTGCGCCGCCTTGTCCACGCCGTCGACGGCCGGCCCCGCGAACGGGACCGAAAATGGGCCGAAGAGGACCGCCAGCCCGCCCAGCGTCACGGCGCAGGCTAGGGCCGTCCGCGCGAGACGGCCCTCCAGCCGACCGGTGACATCGGACGCCGTCGGCATCATTCATCCAGCTGGTACATGCGATACCAGCGCTGCGTCTTGCCGAACGACGTCACATCCTCGAAGATGTATTCCAGCGCCGTTTCGCCCGGCTGCATCACGAAGTTGCTCCGGTTGATCTTCTCCGGGCCGTTGTATTCCGCCGGCCACAGCTGCCATGTCTGGCCGTAGTCGTCGGAGTACTTGATGACGTAGCGCTTGCCGGCGAGGCCGCCCTGCCACTTGAAGCGCATCAGGCCGTGCTGGCGATACGGCGGCGTCAGGAAGCCGAACTTCGCCAGCACATACTGGAACGTGTTTGAGCTCTGCGCCACGATCTCGCCGTCGTCGGTAATGACGCGCCAGCGGCCGGCGTCGGTCTGCTGCTCGTTCGAGAGCGTCCAGACGTAGTATTCCGCATAGGCGTTCGTCGTCGTGAGCGTCTCCCAGTCGATGCCGTTGCCGGAGAACTGGACGTAGACCGTCGCCGCAGGATCCACCAGGTGCGTATCCCAAACCAGCGGCCAGGTCGCGTCGGCCGAGGAAATGAGCAGGCCGGGCTCGTCCAGCGTGCGGATGCCGAAGCCGACATCCATCCCGCCCTTGCTCGCCCGCGACGTCCCGCCGAAGCGGCCGATGTTGATGCGCTCGCCGTTGTCCTCCACCTCGTCGCCGACGTCCATCGTCGGGTCGCCGTGGTCGACCGCGAACGACGTCATCGAATCGTTCACGAACTTCGAGCCGTTCCAGCGCCCGTAGGCGGAGCGCGGATGGAAGTCGCCGCGGTCGGGGTTGTAGAGGTCGGACGCGCCGATCAGGCTGCGGTAATCGTTGTCCATCGCCAGCTGCCACCGACGCAGGTCGTTCGTCGCGCCCAGATAGATGCCCGACGCCTCCGCGGACAGGTCGTAGATGTTGTAATCCATGAACCCGTCGCTCAGCAGGTTCACCGCTGTGCCGATCTCGTAGGCGTAGCCGGCGGCGCGCGGAACGAAGATGTTGTTGCGCAGGACGTTCCCGTCGGACTGCACCAGGCGGATGCCCACCGGCATGTCGACGAACGTCAGGTTCTCCAACACGTTGCTCCGGCTGGCCATCAGGCTGATGCCGACGTCCGTCTGCCAGAAGGAGGAATTGCGGACCGCCGTATCGCGCGCCGACTCCACCTTCACGGCCGTCCCCTGGCCCTGGAAGTCGAAGCCCGACAGCGTGACGCCCGTCGCGGCATCCACGACGACGGCCGTCGGCGCGTCGTTGGTCAGCGACGACGCATCCATCCGCGCCCCGTTCCAGTGGAAGTGCGAGGCATGGATCGTGATGCCCGGCGTCCCGGTCGCCAGGACGACCCCTTCGGCGCCGTCGACGAGGACGTCGCCCTCCTCGGCCGACCCGCTGCGGGACCAGATGACCTCCAGGGTCTCGTCGTTGGCATACGTCCCCGCAGCCACATGGACCACGTCGCCCGCCTCGAGGTCGTAGCGGTCGAACAAGGCCTGCAGGTTCTGCATCGGGCGCGTCGCGGCCAGCCCGTCGTTGGCATCGTCGCCGCTCGGCGAGACGTAGAAATCGTCCGTGTGATTGCGCAGGTTGAACGCCGCGTCCGTCTGGTCGAACACCCGGCCATCCGCTTCGCTGACCACGCGCCAGTAGGCATGGAAGGAATCGTCAAACCCCGTCGTATCCCAGGCGTACTCGCCCGATGCCGCCGAGATCCCGCTGGCGATCGTCTGCCACGACGCCCCGTCGGGCGAGTATTCCAGGCGGACCGTCATCGCCTGCCATTCCGGCATCAGGTTTGCCGCCCAGCGCAGCACGACGTTCGAGCCCTTGACCACCCCGCCGTCGTTCATCGACAGCGCCTCCAGCCAGAAGTTCGTGATGCTGCGGCTCGCCTCCGCCGTGCCGCCGTAGGCGCCGAGATTCCGACGATAGCCGTTCGGCATCGGCTCCGCGCCCGTCCCCAGCAGCGGATGGCCCAGGTCGATCACCGGCGAATGCTCGCTATCCGTCCGCCAGCGGTCGTTCCGCCGGTCGTAGCGCCCCGAGACCGCCATCGAAAGCAGGTGGAAGTCGCCGTTCTCGTCCGCGAACTTCGGATCGAACGACACCGAGTGCTTGTCCACGCCGGCCGCATCCTGCCAATACTTCAGGCGCTCCCACTTGGCGCCGTCGGCAATGCCGATCCACGCCTTCGGGCCCACCGCGTAGAGGTCGTTGTAGTCGCTGTTCAGCGCGCCGTTCGCCCAGTTGATGGCGGCCCCCTGGCCGCCGGCGACCAGGATGTTGTCCACCATCGTCAGCAGCCCCGTGCCCGCCTTCGACACCGCCGTGCCGTTGCGCGCCACGACGGTCGAGTTCGAGATCGACGAGCTGGTCGCGCGCACCGTCACCGCCGTCGCATTGACGTTCGTGACGAAGACCACCGAGTTTTCGAGCATGGCGTCCGAGCCCGAGATGCTCAACGTCCCGCCGACGGTCTCCATCCGTGTCAGGCGGTTGGAGGTGCCCGCAAGCGTCACGCTCCCCTGCTGGACATCGAAGTCCGAATAGGACGAAGCCGTCGAGTCCAGGCTGAGCGTCACGCGATCCAGCGACACCCGGGAGACATCCAGCGCCTTGCCAGACATGTGCACCTGCATCCCGCGATTCCCCGGGATCCGGTTGGCGAACGCGATGTCGCTCACTTCCGCATACTCGGTGTTCAGGTCGAACACATATTCGGTCGCGAACGAATTGGAAACGATGAACGTCGAGCCGTTCGTGCTCCCGACCAGGCGAACCGGCATCCCCTTCTCGCCGCCGTCGGAAACCTGCCACGACACCGGGCTGTTCGTGTCCTCCATGTAGTAGTCGCCCGTGTCCATGTAGATTTCATCCGTCGGCTCCAGGTCGACGTCGTTCAGCAGGCTCTGCAGAGAATACTTGGGCACGCGCGGCCAGAAGCCGGAATTCTCGTCGCTGCCGGGCGCCGTCGTGTAGAGGTCGCCCTCCGTGGAGTAGTCGTTCACGTAGTAGGTGAAGGGGCGGTTGCGCAACCCGAACGCCTCCGTGGCATCCCAGACGTTCGTGTTCCCGATGAGGACCACGCGCCACTGCGCCTCGGGCGACGTCGTCCACTGCTCGTTGCCCATCCGGTCCTTCTGGTCGCTGACCCAGTAGAACGACTCGGCGCCGACGCGATTCGTCGCGATGTAGTACCATTCGCCCTCGCCGTTGTAGGGCGAATACTCCAGGCGCACCCAGTCGTTCGAATCGATGTCGCCGCCATAGCTCCACGTCAGGTAGAACGTCCCTTGGACCAAACCGCCGGACATCGCCGTGATGGCCAGGAGCCAGGCGTTCGTGTCGCTCTTCGAAGCCTGCCACGTGTCGCCATACAGGCCGATGTTCCGGCGATCGCCGTTCGGCACCGGCTCGAAGGCATAGCTGTTCGACGGGCAGCCCGTGTCGATCAGCGGCGAAACGTCGGGCAGGCCGGAAATCCGCTCGTCCTCCACCCAGTTGCCGACGGCCGGATCGAAGCGGCCGTAGATGCTCCGCAGGTGGAAGTCGCCGTTGTCCGGATCGTGGAACACGGGGTCCGTGCTCAGCGAATGGCGGTCCATCCCGACCTCGCACACCCACTGCGGCAACCGCTCGTACTGCTTGCCCTGGATATTGGCGACCTGGGCCGAATCCTCCAGGAAAAGGTCGTTGTAGTCGGCATGGACGACCTCGCCGGTACTCACGATGTAGCAGTAGTTGCCAAAGCCGCTGGCCGAAACCACGGAGTTCGTCATGTAGACTTCCGAGGAAAACAGGACCAGTCCGTTGGAGGCGTTCCCCCACACGACGCATCCGTCCAGGAAGACCCGGTTCGCTTGGCCAAAGGACATCGCGTCGCCCCCGCCCGATCGGATCAACAGCCGGTTCAGCCAGACGTTCTGGGCCTGCTGGACGGAAACCGCAGTATCCTCCGTCCCGAAGAACTCGACATCCGACAAAGTGATCCGCGAGCATCCCATCGGGATCGTCGCCCCCTCCCGGAACCCGACAAAATGCAGATCCCGCACCTCGAAATCGTGAACCGCATTAAACCCGATCGCCGCATTGGTCATCCCTTCGCCAGGGACCAGGACCGACGGACCGACCGGATTGGTGCTGCCAACGATCATCGCCGGGGCGTCAACCTTGCCCGAATGCAACCCTGCGACAGACAACGGCCGGTCGATTTCGTACGAACCGGCATCGACCAGGATGGTGTCCTCGGAAGTCAGCTGATAGCGCTCCAGCAGGGCGACGAGCGAATCCATCGGGCTGCCCGGTTGGTAGCCGTTGTTGAGAGGATCGCCGACCGCCGTCGTGTAGACATCGCCTTCCTGCGAGTAGTCGTTCACATAGTAGATGATCGGTTTCGGACGGTAGACGAACGTGCTTTCCGTCGTCGCGTTCACATTCGTATCCGAGACCAGCACCAGCTGCCAGAGGGAAAGCGGCGACGGCTCCCAGTCGTTGCGCCACTCGAAGCCTTCCGTCCCGGCTCCGACAGTCGTTTCCACGATCTGGCGCCAGGTCTCGCCACCATCCGGCGAATACATCAGGCGAACCGCCTCCGTCCCATCCAGGCCCCTCCACAGCCAGTAGAGCATCTGCCCCGCCGGCGCCACGCCGCCGTCGTTCATCGACAGCGTAAACAGCTCGTCACGACTGGAATCCGTAGCCGACGCCTGCGACGTTCCGCCATAGGCGCCCAGGTTCAGGCGCGTCCCGTTCGGGGCCGGTTCGCGGACATAGGCCATCGAATCCGGATCGCCGGCGTCGATCGCCCAGGACGTCGCCGCCCCGCGCACCCACATGCCGTTCGACCAGCATCCCGCACGCGACTGCAGGTGGTAGTCTCCGCCCCCCAGATCGACGAACAGAGGATCGGTCGAGAAGGAATGCGCCTCGCCCGCCTCTTCCTGCCACTGGCGGACATTCATGATAGCCGACCTGCTGAAGCCGTTCGTCGCCAGCAACCCCGCCGTCCAGTACAGGTTGTAATCGCCCGTCACCCCCGACGTGTTGGACGGCAGACGCACTCCGACCGCATTCTCGTCCGTCTGAACAACGATGGAATTGTAGATCTCAATCGATCGATCCGTCTCCACATTGCTCTTCCTGTTGTTGACCAGCGTCGACTGGCGAATGGCCCGGTAGCCCGTCTGCGAGCCGTCAAACCGGACGCCGCCCTGGGCATTGCCCGCCACGACCGAGTTTTCAAGCGCAAAATCTGCCGCGTTGATGGCCGAAACACCAACCCCGTCATTCCCGCGGATATCCATGCCCGAAAGGACGACGTCCGAGACGTTCTTCAGCGATATGCCGTTGCTCATGCCTGTCAGCCAGAGGTTGGACACGACGATGAAGCGCGTATTCTGCATCACCACCCCATCCTTCGACGGCCGACCGCAAATCACGCTGCCGCCCGCCTGCCAGTTCGTGCTGCCCGCGAGGAGTAGCGGCATGCCATCGAACCCGCTGTTCACGTTGCCGATCGTCACGACGTTCGTGCCCAGGTCATACGTGCCGGTATCGATGAAGACGCGGTCGCCGGCGCCGACAGGATAGTGCTCGAAGAGGTCGACCAGCGACAGGAGCGGGAAGTCGGGGCGCTGGCCGATGCCTTCCTGGTTGCTCCACTCCGACCCGACGTCGCGGCAGTAGACATCCCCTTCCGTCGAATCGTCATTGATATAATAGTCGTAGCACTGCGTCTTGACCGAGACGTAGACGTCCGACTCATCCTGCTGGCCCGTCTCGGACACGACGCGCCACTTCAACGCGATCGTCAGCGGCAGGGACGCGACATTCCACTCGTATTCGCGTGCCGAAATCGGCAAATCCGTCACGATGGTCTTCCAGGTCACGCCATAATCCACGGTGTACTCCAGCCGGACCTTCGCGGCATCGTCGATGCCCGCATAGCTCCAATACAGCAGCATGTTCGTCGTCACGACGCATTCCTCGTTAAAGGAAAGCGCCCGGACCCACGGCTGCGCCACCGGCGTGATGGACGCATACGCCGTCCCGCCGTAGAGGCCCACGTTGATCCGTCCGCCGTTCGCCTCCGGCTCGTCACCCACGTCCATGGAGGGATCGCCGGCATCGATCAGCGGAGACTGCGATGCGGAATAGTGGCGGTGGCTGCAGTCGTTCGTCGAGTAGTAGCCCGCCGGGCTTAGCAGGTGGAAGTCCCCGATGCCGTCCGAATCCACGAAGCCAGGATCCATCGCGAAGCTGTGCCGATCGCCGCGGATGGCCACGCTCCACTTCGCCAGGTCGTCGTAGAGATCGCTACCCCCCGCCTGGTAGGCCTGTTCCGCCAAGATGGCCCCGTTCACCCGGTTGTACACATTGTAGTCCGCATGGATGCGGTCCACCAGCAGCGACTGGAACGTGTATTCGTAGACTCGACCGTTCGCCTCGCGGGCCTGCAAGACGCTGTTCGTCACGTTCACGTCTCCCCCCTCCACAGACCGCAACGCCGACCAGCTGCCCCACAGCACGCTGTTGAGGATCGTCACATCCGACGACGTCCCCACCGCCACCGCCACGCCGCCCGTAGTCGATGCATTTTTCCAAAGAAGCGCGCGGTTGAGCTTCGTTCCGCTCGAGCGCTCCAGCGTCACGCCGGCGACGCGGTTCCTCAGAATCCGGACATCCTCCAGTTCACAATCGATGCACATCGTCATCTGGACGCCCCGTTGCGCATTTTCCATGACCAGATCCTTCAGGCGGACGTTTTCCGCGTAGGCCAGGTTGAAAATGCACTCGTCGGAATTCGCCCCGCGGAAGATTGTCTGCGCCGCCGGGTTCGTGCTCCCCTGGATGACGACATACAGGTCATCATGGCCGCTGTCCTGTCCGTCGATGTTGATCGGCGGGGAGCCGGCGGAATAGCGCCCCGAATCGACATAGACGACATCCGCGTCGGCCAGGTCGTAGGCCTCCAGGATTGCCTGCAGCGTCGCCTTCGGCGTTTCCGGCGTCAACCCGTCGTTCCGGTCGGAACCGGCCGCCGTGCAATAGACGTCGCCGTCGTCCAGCGTGTCGTTCACGTAATAGGGAATGCTCCCGCCGTTGCGCAGGACGAACGGGCGCATCGTCTCGCCAAGGATGGACTGGTCGCGCTGGCTGTACAGGCGCCACATCCCGAGGGCGGACGAACCGAACGAGGAGGAATCCCAAAGGTAGGACTCCGACTCCGCCGGCCACCCCTGGCAGACCGTCTGCCACGTCACCCCTCTGTCCGGCGAATACTCGATGCAAACCATGTCGTTGGTCGCCGCGCCGCCCGCCTGCCAGGTCAGCAGGACATCCCCGGCCGCCGCACCGCCGTCGACCAGCGTCAACGGCGTCAACCAGCCGGCCTCCGGCGACTTGGACGCCTGCCAGGTCCCGCCAAACATCCCGATATTGAGCCGGCGACCGTTCGGGTCGGGCTCGTTCAGCCAGTCGCGAGACGAAGGAAGGCCCGCGTCGATCAGCGGCGACGAACGGTCCGAATACGCCCAGCCGGATCCGTTCCAGCACCCGGAAACGCTCTTGAGGTGGAAATCCCCATGGGCCGCATCCGCGAACAGGGGATCCTGCGCCAAGGAATGGGTGTCCTGGCCTTGGTCGGAAGCCCAGGCCGACACGCGGGAATACAGCGTCGTGCGAGCCGCATTCGCGGTGCCGATCTGCAACCCGGCCGCCATCCCGTCGGCGACATAGACGGCGTTGTAGTCCGCCAGGAGGGTATGCTCCGCAAGATCCAAATGGATATAGTAGGCGAAATCATGCTCGTTCAACGCCGACACGACGCTGTTGCTCACGCAGATGCGGCCGCCGCGCAAATGCAGGCCGTAGTGGTTGGACCACAGGACCGAATTGAGGATCGTCATCGAATCGTACAGCGTCGTCGTAAAGTCGACCGCCGCATCCTTCATCCCCGTGAAGGACGAATGGGACACCACCAAGTTCGACGACGTCGTAGAGAGCAGCCCGACGTGGGCGTTGGCGACCTCTACGCCGTCAAAATCGACGAAGAGGCCCTTCTTAACCTGGATGGAATTGCTGCTGCCCAGCATCTGGATGTCGCAAACTCGGATGCCGTAGGCGGAATCGAACGTCATGATGCTCCCGTTTTCGCCCGGATTGATCAGGACCGTCTTGTCCGCCAACAGGTTGGTCTGCCCCTGGATGCGGATGTAATCTCCCTCGTTGCGCGACGTCCGGCCCGAATCCAAGTCGCCGATGACCACGGACGCCTCCGTCTGGTAGCTGCCGCCATCCACATAGACGACATCCCCCGGATTCAGGTGGTAGGTATCGACAATCTCCTGCAACCAACGCTTCGGCGTCGCAGGAGTCACGCCATCGTTGGACGACCGGCCGATGGCCGTGCAGTAGCCGTTCGCATCCACGAAATCGTCATTCACATAGTAGGCGATGCCCGTGTTGTGGACGATGAACGGCGACACGCTCTCGACCGTCCCGAACGTCCCGCCCTCGTCGATGATGCGCCAGCGATAAAGCGGCCCCGACTCGAAGGAAACGCTGTTCCAAAGGATTTCCCCGACCGCCGCGTCGATGCCCTTGCCGATGTCGGTCCACGTCCGGCCATTGTCCGGAGAGACCTCGACGCGGACGGTCGTCCCCGCCGCCGCGCCAAGCGCGTTCCACGACAGGCAGACACGCCCGGAGGACGTTCCGCCGTTGTTGTAGGACAGCAGCACGAAATGTCCGTCGGAAGACGACTTGGACGCCTGGGACGTCCCGCCGTACAGGCCGATGTTCCGGCGGCCGCCGTTCGGCTCGGGCTCGTCCCCCACGCCCGCTTCCAGCTGACCGGCATCCAGCAAGGGGGAGTCCTCCGCGTCCTGCACCCAGGCATGCGTCGCCATGTCATAGCGCCCTGCGGAACTCTTCAAGTGGAAGTCGAAGGCCTCCTCGTCCGCAAACAGCGGATCGCCTTCGTAGGAATGCATGTCGTTCCCGCTATCCGTCGCCCAGGCGCCGACCGTGTCGAAAACGTCCGGGACCAGGGCATCGGTGATCGAATAGACATGTCGGGAGACCCGGGCCCCGTCCTGCAGGACGAAAGCATTGTAGTCCGAAACCAGTCCTGCACGCCCGGCGACATCGTACACATAGGCGCCCGGCTCCGGCTTGTAGATGTTGTGATACGCATGCACTTCCCTTTCGCCGCTGACCGACACGATGGCCGAAGCGATGCCTTGGAACACGCCATGCTCCACAACGGCATCCACCACGTTGGTCGTGTTCGGCGTCACCACGTCCACGCCGATGTCTGCACCGTTGACCACGGCGCGGGACACGGTCAAGGCGCTGCCACGAACCAGCTGAATACCCGTGCCGCTCACATTGGCGACCGACAGCCAGTCGAGATGGACACCGCTGCCCTCCCGGACGGCAAACGCCACACCGCCTGAAACATTGGACACGCAAAGGTTCCGCACTTCCAGGCCGATCGCGTAGGAAATCTGCATCCCGGACGGATTCCCCTGGCGATCCAGAACCGCACCGCCCAGGATGCCGTTCGTCGGCCCTTGGATGACGACTGGCGCGGAGACCATGTCCCCCGCCGTATCGGCCTGGGTAATCTGCCAAGGCGTGGAGCCCGAACGATAGACACCTACATCCACATAGACCGTATCGCCCGAATCCAGGTCGTAGCGCTCCAGCAAGGCGTTCAGGTCCGCCATCGGCGTCGCGGGCGTCAAGCCGTCCTGGTTGTTGTCGCCGACGGCCGTACAATACTCGTCGCCCTCCGTCGAGGAATCGTTGATGTAGAAGGCAAATGCGTCCCCCACGTTGCGCACGGAGAAGTAGGTCGCGTTCTGCACCTGGGTCCCGTCCGAGGACGTCAGGCGCAGACGCCCTTGGACGGAAGGCTCCAGGACGGTCGTGTCCCAGTACCACACGGACTGCGCAGCCGGCACATCCGTCGCCAACGTCTGCCAGGTCGCCCCGTTGTCGGACGAATATTCGATCTTCAGCGTCGAATTGGTCGTGCTGCCGCGCGCCAGCCACGCCACAGGGAAATCGGCCCCTCCCGCCTTGCCGCCGTCGTTCAGCGAAATCAGCACCAGCGAACCGTCCGCAGGCGTCATCGATGCCTCGGCCGTCCCGCCATAGCGCCCCAAGTTGATGCGGTTGCCGTTCGGCGCCAATTCCTCGCCGACGTCCTTGGCCGGATCGCCCGCATCCAGAAGAGGCGACGTCACCGCATCCTGCACGAACCCCTCCGCCGTCCACCGCCCCTCCGCGCTGCGCAGGTGGAAGTCGTTCTGGCGCGCATCGGCAAACAACGGCTCGTGGGACAACGAAGCGAATTCCTGCCCGCATTCATTGTACCATGCGTTAACCGAATCGAATTCACGGGAAAGCGAAGAATCCGTCAGCAAGCCGACCAGGCCGCCGTCGGTAGCATACAAATCATTGTAGTTTCCGTAGACATGCGCCGTTCCCGAATAGATCGGCACCCGGCTCCCGCGGACAGTCAAAATCGAATTGCTGACCGAGGCGAAAGCGCTCCCTCGGTTCGTGTTGACCGCCCCCACCTGCAACTGCACATCCGCGCGCACCGCCCCCTCGGCGTTCGATGAAATGACGCTTTGGTCGACATAGACCCCGTACGACGCCTCGGAATACAGGCCGTTCGTAGCCGAGTGCGCCAACAGCAGGCGGCTGCCGAAGACATTGGAGCACACGCTGACGTTCAGCGCGTTCCTCCCGGACTCCAGGACGGCCATGTTGCCCAGGAACACGTCTTCCGCGTTGACCAAGGAAAGGCCATGGTTTTTCCCTGGGCGGACGAGCATGGAATCCAGACGGACGCCGTAGGTGTTGTCCAGAACGACGGCATGCCCGAGCAGGACCGTCCGGTCATGAGGGACGCCCTGGATGCAAAGAGGCGCCTCCTTTGTGCCGTGGGCGCAATAGTCGATTTTCAGATCTTCATCCAAGGCATACTGTCCGGCATCGACGTGGACGACATCGCCGGCACCCAGCGTGCAGCTGTCCAGCAAGGCGGACAGGGTCGCCTTCGGCTTATCCGGCGCATACCCCGTGTTCGCATCGTCGCCGACCGCCGTGCAATAGAGATCCCCCTCTGTCGACGCATCGTTCACGTAGTAGGAAATCGGCCCCGAATGAATGACAAAATCCTTGTCGGACGATGCCACCACCGCACCGGCGGCGCGAATCTGCCAGCGGCCCGTCGCGGAAGGCGCATTCGTCGAGGAATCCCAGGTGATCGTCCCCTTCGAAAGTGCCGCCGAACCCACCATCTGGTAGGTGGAACCTCCGTCCGGCGAGACAAAGATGTCGACGGACGTGGACGCCGGACCGCCCTGGCGCGCCCAAGTCAGTTGGACCCGTCCCTCGGCCAGCCCGCCATCATTGAAGGACAGGAGCGCGCACGCGAGGGTGTCCAGTGTCCGGCTCGCCTGGTCCCCTGTCGCAAACCAGCCGATATTCCGGCCGTTCAACCCCGTCCCCACCAAGGGCGACAGGTCCAGGTCGTTCGTCACCATCGTCCCCGTCTCGACATCATAGCGGCCTGCGGGGCTCAACGGATGGAAGTCGCGTTTCTCGATGTCCGCCAGCCAGAGCGTCCCCGCATAGGAATGCCGGTCCAGGCCCGTATCCGTCCGCCAGGCGTCCAAGTTGGCATAGGCCCTCTCCTGCATGCCAAAGGCCACCGTCGCCGCCTCGCGCCAAACGGCCAGCTTCGCCTTGGGATGCACCCGTTCAAAGGCGTTGTAGTCGCCCGCCAGCGTCCCCGCCGTCATCGCGAAAATGACATCCTTGCAGGCATTGGCCTGGAAGACGCTGTTGGACACGTTGATCCGCCCCGATGTCGCGGCAACGAAGACGGACGTTGCCAAAGGCAACAAATCATTGGTCGGGTTCATGCCCTTGGAGACCATCACGCCTCCGATCCACGTGTTCGTCACCGGAGCCTGCCGTGGATCCAGCTTGACGCGGCTGACCAGGCCCGTCTGCCCGAATGCGACCGCTCCGCATTCCTCGAAGATGTTCTCGCCCGAATCCTGGCTCATGTCGAAGGCGTTGGCGCGCGCCCCGTCGCTCAGGATGTGCCAGAAGGAATTGGAGGAGGAACTCTGCAAAAGCATGCCGTACTGCCCGCCCTTGAGGGTCATGTCCCGCAGATCCAGCGCCGTGGCGCCGGACAGGGTCAGCACCGCGCCATTTGTGGCGTTGCTCAGGACCGTTCCTCCGGCCGCCATATTCGTGCTCCCCTGGATGACCAGCTTGTTCGTCGTCGCTACGATTCCCGGGGCGATCGTCAGCGTGCCCAGCTTGCCGTAGACGCCGGTGTCCAGATAGACGATGTCGCCCGCATCCAGCTTGTAGAGACCGAAGAGCCGCTCCAGGCTGTTGATCGGCGTGGCGGGGGTCAAGCCGTCGTTGCCGGCGGCGCCGACGGCCGTGCAATACACGTCTCCGACCGTCGAGCCGTCGTTCACGTAGTAGGTCAGGGCCGCGTTCTTGATGGCGAAGAGCGTCTCCGTCTGGCCGACCACCTGGCCATCCGTCGTCTCTACGCGCCAAACGCCCATGGCGGTGCTGGCCACGTTCGTCGTGCTCCAGGCAATGCCTTCCGAACCTTGGTTCAGATAAATGTTCGCGGCGATCACGTTGGTGAAGGTCTCGCCGCCATCGCCGCTGAAGAGCACGTTCACACGGGTCGTCTCCGGCATGCCGTTCCATGTCCAGTAGAGCTGCACATCGCCGCGCATCGTACCGCCGTCGGACATCGTCAGCGGGATGATCTGGGCCGTCTCGTCGCTCTTCGAGGCCTCGGACGTGTTGCCGTAGGGGCCCACGTTGGCGCGGCCGCCGTTCGGGAGCGGTTCCGACGCATAGTCGCCGGCCCCCATGTCGATCAGCTTCGAGGATTCCCCGTCCTCCACCCAGGCCCGCTTCGCCGAATCGTAGCGTCCGACCGCGCTGGCCAGATGGAAGTCCCCGGCGTCGGGGGCCGCCATCATCGGATTGTAGCCGATACTCCGCATGTCGTTCTTCCCCCCTTGGCTGACCTGCCAGTCGTAGAGGAATCGGTCCGTCTTCCCGTCCACATGGCAGGCGACGTTGGCCCCTTCCAGCGCTCTCACGCAATTGTAGTCCGAATACAGCTTCGACGGGGCGGACAACCACTGGAAGATGACCCGTCCCTGCCCGCTCGCTTCCAGGATGGAATTGCTCACAGTGACCGTGCCGCCCATCAGGGCGACCCCTTGCGCCACGCTGGAACGGACATACGCATGGTCCAGGTGCACGACGCTGCCCGTATACGCCAGGACCCCGTAGACCGACGCATCCTCGACCACGCTGTTCACCAACTGCACGTCGGCCCCCTGCGCCGCATACATCGCGTTCGTCACGAAATAGGCCATCCACGTCGACTTGAAGACGACACCCGTGGAATTGGCCACCCGGATCCCGTTCCACGCATTCGAAAACCCGACGGCCTCGAAACGAATGTTCCGCACGCCGTCCAGCGACATCAGCTGCGACCCGGACCGGCGCGCCTCCAGCGTCAGCGCCGCTGCGCCGTATGGCTCGTTCGTCAATCCGCGCACGACCACAGGATTCTCCGGCGTCCCGGAATGGCGATACCCGACCGACGTCGTCCCGCTCTCGGGATAGACGCCCCGGTCGACCAGGATCGTGTCGCCTGCCGCCAGGTCGTAGTGCTCAAAGGCCGACTTCACGGAATCGAGCGGATGCGACGGCGTCGCCTCCCAGTTGTCCGGCTTGCCGGGGCCGCTCACATAAACCGTCTCGTTCGTGTCCGCCGTCGCCACATACAACGTCAACGGGGCGTTGCGAACGGCGAAGAACACGCCATTGTCCGCCTTGCACGACTCGTCCGACTCGCAGACGACGCGCCACATCGCCGCCGGTGTGTCCCGCACACCGGCCGTATTCCACTGGACCATGCCGTCCGTCGCCGGCACGCCGGATGCGATGCGCGTCCAGGTCTTGCCGCCGTCAAGAGAATAATCCACCCGGACCGTCTCGCCATCCATCGACTCGCTCGCCCCCCACCGCAGCGGAACCGTCCCGCTCGTCACGGCGCCCGCGTCGCAGAAGCTCCAAGCGTTCAGCCGCTTCCCGTCCTGCGCCAGGCTCGCCGTCGGCGTGCCGCCCCACATCCCCATGTTCTCGCCGCTTTCGCCGGCGTTCAACAGCGGCGACGACGCCTCATCCGTCGTCCTCTGCCCGTTCGGCAGATAGCGCCCCAGCGTCCGCTCCGTCATCAGATGGTAGTCGTAGGCCCCTGGATCCGCCATCAGCGGGTCGCCCGGAATGCTGTGCAGGTCCATTCCCGCCCGCTGCTGCCAAGAATACAAGTCGTCGCCCACCCAGGCGTCGTCCGACCACTTGGCGAACGCGGCATTCCCAAAGGCATAAAGCCCGTTGTAGTCCGAATCCAGCGCGTGCGTCGGCGCCACCGAATACAGCACCGCATCCAGCGCCGAAGCCCCCAGGATGCTGTTCCGCACCTTCGCCTCCGCATTCGCCCCCACCGTCACGCCGACGGCCGTCTCCCAGAACACGCAATGGTCGATGACCGTCCCTTGGCTGTCCGTCCCCAGGTCGATGCCGCGGCCAGGTCCCGTAAATGCCGACCGGGACACGCGGATGCCCTCGGACATGTTGCCGACCGACAGACCCGCCACCTTCGATCCCCTGAAGTGGACGTTCGTAAACGCGATGGACACGGCGTTGGAGATGATCACCGCCGTCTGGAAGTTCGTGAACGCAATATTCTGGAAGACCAGGTTCGAGACCGTCGACGGAATCGTCACGGCCGACGGGAACGTGACGCCCCGATTACCGATCACCGTCCCGCCCGCCACCAGGTTCGTGCTGCCGAGGATGCGGACCATCCCGCCGACATCGTTCGATGCCACGGCGATCTTCTTGAACCGGGCCGTTTCAAGCGCCGTATACGCACCCGTGTCGATGTAGACCACGTCGCCCTGGGCCAGGTCGTAGCGGTTCAGGACGCTCGCCAGCGACGGCAACGGAGACGCCGGGCTCAGGCCGCGGCCCGCATCGTCCACGCCGACGGCAGAGCAATACACGTCGCCATCCAGCGAACCGTCGTTGACGTAGAACGAAAAGGCGCCGTCGCGGAACGTGATCGGCTCCGCATTCTGGGCGGCCACCGTCTCGTCCGTCGCCAAGGTCAGCCGAATGTAGGCGTTGAGGCTCGAATTGTTTTCCACGTCGGCCTTCCGATACTCGACCTCCTCGACGGCGGCGTCGATGTCCGTCTTCAGCACCTCCCACGTCATCCCTCCGTCGCGGCTCAGCCAAAGCGTCAGCTTGCTGCCGGCCGGCAGGTTGCCTGCGTTCCAGCGGATCGTCGCGCCCGCCTGGGCGTTCAGCGTGCCGCCGTCGTTGAACGACAGCAGCTGCAGCCACGCGTTCGTCAAGCTCTTGCTCGCCTCGGCCGTGTTGCCGTAGAGCCCGACGTTCAGACGCCCGCCGTTCGGTGCCGGCTCGGCTTGGAAATCCGCCGCCTTGTCGCCGAAATCGATCGCAGGCGAATGCACGGGATCCACCACCCAGTTCGTGACGGTCCCGGAAACTTCGCAACGCCCCGTCTTGCTCTTCAGATGGAAATCATCATGTTCCGCGTCGGCGAACAACGGATCGGACATCGCGCAATTCGCCCAGCTTCCGTCCGGCTGCGCCGCCTGGAACTCCTCCAGCGTCATCGGCGAACCGTAGAACGACGTGATGTCCAGCAAGTTGTAATCCCCCACAGGCGTCCACCCGGCCTGGGCGAACAGCTTCGAACCTGCCGCATGGCACCCCAGGATCGAGTGCGACACGGAAAGCGAGTTGGACAAACCGTTCAAGGCATAGGTGGTATTGTCCCAAAACACGCTTTGGGAAACCGTCACACCACGAGAGGATACATCCTCGACGCTCACGCCATAGGTGTTCCGAGCAACGGCGGCATGCGTCATGTTGACATTCGTGCTCAGCGAAACCAGAAAGCCAAACCGGTTTGAACAGGCAAACACATGATCCACGGAAACATCCGTCGAATTGCGCACCGCGACACCGGCACGCCCCGTTGCAACGGTCAAGTTGCTGATGGTCACATGCTTCGTCTTGCTCAGCTCGATCACATCCCAGGAAAGATTCCCCCTGGACAGCACCGTCTCCGGTCCGGCGCCGCTCAAGACCACCGGACGGCCTTCCAGCCCGCAATCCATGCCGCCCAGGGTCACGGGCTCCTCCTCCTCGTAGGTCCCGACGTCGATCCGCACCTCGTCGCCCGCATACAGCGAGTAGGTATCCACGACGGACTGGATCGTCCTCTTCGGAGTCGCGACGCTCAGTCCGTCGTTCACATCATCGCCGACCGCCGTGCAAAAACGGTCCCCGACCTGGCTACCATCGTTGACGTAAAACACAAAATGCGTCTCTTCGGATTCCCGGGCCGAGAAAATCTGCATGCTCTCGTCCACCACCAGGCCGTCGAGCGACTGCACCCGCCAGGCGCACCGCGGGCTCGACTCCGCCGCAGCCACGCTCCAGGCATAAGCCCTGTCGTTCGCCGGCACCGTGGCCAACGTCTTCCAGGCGCTTCCCCCGTTCGTGCTCACCTGGATATTCACCTTCTCCGTGTCGCCAAACCCGCCCGAATTCCAACGCAGCTCGGTCTCGCCCAGCACGCTCCCCCCCGCATTGCAGGACAGCAACGCCAGCCATTTCTCCCCGTCGGGCCGACTCTTGCTCGCCTGCGCCGTCCCGCCATAGGCCCCCAGGTTCCGACGCCCACCGTTCGGAGCCGGCTCGTTCCCCACGTCGTCGCCCCCCGCATCGATCGCCGGGCTGTAGCGCAACGTCGCATCCACCATCCAGACGCTTCCCGTCACGATGCCGTCGCTCCGGGTCTGCTCGCTGTAGTAGCCGTTTGGGCTGGCCAGGTGCAAATCGCCGTTCGCCATATCCATGAAGCACGGATCCCCCCCCATCACGCCGGTCCAGTTGGTGTGGCCCGTTTCGAAAGCCACCAGATCCATCGCCCATCCGTTGACGCTATGCAACAGGCAATTCCGCCCCGAGGTCTTCTCCAGGACGGCCAGGTCGAACAGTTGCGCCGCCAAGATGCAACTCTCGAACCGGGCCGTCGTCAATTCATAGAACCCGCCGCCCGAGGCCACCAGCGTGCAATTCGAAAAAACATTGTCTTTGGGATTGTACCATTCGCGAACTCCCGTCGGACCGACAACGCCGCAACCGACGAACGAGCAGGCCGACGACCCTTGCAAATTCATGCCGAACGAAGAAGAAACGCGGACCTCCAACCCTGAAAACGCCATATTTTGGCAGTACACGATCCCCAGCACGGCCGTCAACCGCATCTGGGACGCCTTCATCCACGAGCAGTTCTGCAAGGTCATCCCGCGAAGGATCGTCCCCGCAGGCGACCCGATCAGCTCGACCGGCGCATTCGATGTGCCCGTGCACCCCTTGATCGTCGCCGCGGCGTAGACGCCCGTGTCGATGTAGACGACATCCCCGCCCGTCAGCGTCACCTTGTTCGTCAAGGAAGCCAGCGAATCGAGCGGCGTATCCGGGGTCAAGCCATCGTTGGCGTAATTGCCCGTCGAGGTGCAATACACGTCGTAGCTTGCATCCGTGTCGTTCACGTAATACGTCGTCGCCGCGGCGCACAGCGCCATCCCCAGCGCGCACGCGCCGGCCAAAACCATCGTGTTGAACTGTCTCGTCATGGCAGAACCTCTCAATCTTCGCCGCCGGGAAGGCCCTCAGCGTGCGTGCACACTCATGCGCACGCGCGTAGTCTATCCCGCAAGACGCGCCTGTTCAAGCCATTTCCCGTCTTTGCCGCCCTTTGGAAAGTTGCAGGAGGTCCAGCCCCCGGCACAAAGGCGGCGCGGGAGGGCCGAAAGAGGGCAGGAGCCGCGCCCCTACGCCAGAAAATCACTTTTTGCATCTTTCCGCTTGCATTGGGCGGGTCGATACGCTATTTTCCGCGCGTCTTCCGTCCGCCGGAGGGCATCGCGACCCCATCGTCTAGAGGTCAGGACATCAGGTTTTCATCCTGGTAACACGAGTTCGATTCTCGTTGGGGTCGCCATTTTTCAGTGCAAAACAGGAGTCCGCCATGTCCCGGAACAATCGCAACAACGACACCACCCGCCCCCGCAAGTCCGGCGCCGCCAAGGCCCGTCGCCTGCTGGAGCACCGCAAGCGCCTGGTCGCCCTCGGCGTCTCCGAGGAAGCCGTCGTCCGCATGCCCCACGACCGCATCCGCCGCCTGCTCGGGCATCCCAAGCTGGTCAAGGCCCTCGTCAAGTAAGGGCCGCACGTCCATCCCGGGACCGTCCGCCACCCGCGGGCGGTCTTTCTGTCTACACGGAAAGGAACACCCATGGAAGAGCAAATCAAGTCCGTCCTCGCCACCATCTGCGAAATGCTCCAGACCCACGGCGGCAACGCCGAACTCGTCGAAATCGCCGGCAAGACCGTCCGCCTCCGCCTCCAAGGCGCCTGCAAGGGCTGCCCCCACGCCGCCGCGACCATCAAGAGCTACATCGAGGTCCAGCTCCGCGAACAGGTCGACCCCGAAATCTCCGTCGAGCGGGTCGAAGACTGACGCCATGCCCGCCGCGCCTGCGCCGACCCCTATCGCCGTCGTAAGCGCCTGTCTCCTGGGACGCTCCTGTCGCTACGACGGACGCCACAAGCTCGTCCCATCCCTCCGCCAACAACTGGAAGCTGGCGGATTTCGCATCCTGCCCCTCTGCCCCGAAGCCGATTCCGGGCTTCCCGTCCCCCGGCCCCCCATGGACCTCCATGCCACCCCCGACGGGGTGGTCCATTGCATCGACGTGGACGGCGCCGACCATACCGGCACGCTCCAGACGTGGATTTCGGCCACCATCGGCGCCCTACGTCCTGTGCAGCCGGACCTTTTCATCCTAAAGTCCAAGTCCCCCTCCTGCGGCATCCGCCCGCCCATGCCCGGGCTCTTTGCCGCCGCCCTCCGGGAAAACTTCCCCTCCGCCGCCTTCTTCGACGAAACGGACCTCCCACTCCCCGCCTTCCCCTCCCAGGCCGCCCCGGACGCCTGAAAAACGGCTTCTCCAGCCCATCCCGCCTCTCCCCGCATACCGCCCGCCACCCTGGCAGGTGCCGTGAGATCATGGCTGGACGCCAAGGTTTTTGCCGTTTTGCCCATCCCCCCTGGCCCTCCCATGCCTAGCATCCGGTCATGATGCGGATGATTTCCTCGTTCGTCTCCTTCATCCCGTCGCGCGCCAAACGGGCAATGTTCGCGATGGTCGCCTCGACGCCTCGCGTCACCAGCCCCTCCCCGCCATAGAACTGCTTGCCGAACTTGCCCATCTGGCAGGCCAGCTGGGCCGCGTCGATCGCCATCGCCACCTTGGCGGCGCACGATGCCTTGGCCCCGTCGCAAACCATCCCGGAAATCATCGCCAGCGTATTGACCACGGCGTGGATGACCGCATGATACGTCCCCTCGCCCAGCCACGCCATCCCGGCCGCCGCACCGGCACCCGCGCTCACCGCCCCGCAAAACGCCGACAGCCGCCCGATCCCCTCCTTGACATGGATCGCCGTCAAATTCGCCAGCGCGAGCGCCTTGCACAAATCGTCCTCGGATGCCGCCTTTTCCTGCGCCGCCAGCGCCACCGGCACGGCGATCGCGATGCCCTGGTTCCCGCTGCCTGAATTGATGACGACCGGCATTTCGCACCCGCTCATCCGGGCATCGGCGCCGGCCGCCGCCCACGCCGGCGCCCGCGTCAGGAACGCATCGCCATACGACTCCAGCAGCACGCGCCCGATGTTCGCCCCATAATCCCCCCGCAGCCCCTCCCGGGCGATGGCCAGATTGTTCCGCGCCTGACGCAAAAGCACCTCCCGGACCCGCAGCGCCAACGGATTTTCCACCGCATACGCCCAAATCACCGGCATCGACAAGCGCGGGCCCGGCGCCTCCCCGGCGTCGCCCCCGGCCGACGGCGGCGTCAAGGGGGCTTCCCGCAGCACGCGCCCGTTGCGTTCCAGGCGGACAATCTTCGTATGTTCCTCGGCGATCCGGACGAACACCTCGTCGCCGCCCCCCCACGCCCGAACCTGCAGGTCGAAAACCGGGCCGTCCGTCAACGCGCGGACTGAAATCGGCGTCTGCGCAGCAAACTGGCGGATTCCCTCCGTATCGCCCGCCCCGACCCCCGCCAAGACCTCCAATTCCTTCGTTTCGTCGCCGGCGACGATGCCTGCCGCCACCGCCATCTCCATCCCGCGTCCCCCCCCGGTATTCGGCACCACGACAGATTTCACGTTTTTCAGAAGGCTTCCGCTGGCCGCCACCTCCACACGTTCCGGACGCCTCCCCAGCGTCGCCCTGGCCAGCGCGCCGGCATAGGCCACGGCGATTGGCTCCGTGCATCCTGCGGCGGGGATCAACTCCGCGCAAAGCAGCCCGTCCAGCTCCAACCGATCTTGTTCCGTCAACGCCATGGCCATCTCCTACGCTTCGTGCCCAATCCTCGCCCATCCCCGCAGCCTGGACAAGCCTTTTTCCACGCTTACGCCATAAAACAGCCCCTGCGACCGCCCGCCAAACACGTTTCCATTCATTGGAAGCCTGTTTTGCGCCCATTTCCCTGATGTTCGCAAAATGGAGTGGTGGCTTCCTCGCCTGCCGATGATGCCACACCTGGTGTCCTCCCCGACAGGTCTGGGCTTCCGAAGGCCTCCTCCGCGCGCGAACAGCGTCCCCCGCGTGCTCGGCATGGATTTTGCCGATCTCTTCAAGGCAAGAATGGAGGCGTTGAACGTCTTGACAGGTCATTTTCCCTGCAGACGATGAATCCCGCGCCTTCCAGGGCCTCGGCAGGTCATTCCCCGCTCCAATTTCCCAATCTCCCTTTTTCCAGACAATGGAAACGTGTTTCGCGGCGCTCAAGGGCCCCCCTCCCAGGACGCGTTGCGGTCGGAAAGCATTCGGGAAGAGGATTTTTCGCAGGCACAGGGGCCCTCCCGGAAAGCGCCCTTCCCGCCGACCATCCAATGTTCCGGATGGGCTTGACTTCCTTTTAGAAACGGCTGACCTGCCATGGCGTCCTCCGAATCCCAACCAGCCCGATGCCGTGAGATTATGGAGAATCGTTGGGTTTTTCGTCGATTTTGCTCCTTCGAAACCCCTACGCGGCCTTCGCCCGCGCCAGCTCCTGCGTCAGCACCCAGCGCAATCCCCGCTGGCTCGGATGGAACGTCAGCAGCCCCTGGACAAACGCCCGGACCGACCGGATGGCGTCCGCCGTCGCCCCCGAGCGCCCCGC
>JAZQOP010000024.1:0-7177 GCA_045627965.1 Kiritimatiellia bacterium
CCCGACGCCCCGCTGGATGCCGTCCACGTAGAAATGGACATTCCGCGTCGAGTAGTTCGTCGCCGGGCGCGTCCCGTCAAAAACCACCGCGACGTGGCGCCATTCTCCGTTCGTCGGGGCGATGCCGCCGACCGTGGTCGCGACCTCGGCCCCGTTGATCCGGAGCGCCAGGTTCCCCGCGGCGCCCGAAAAGCGGAACTCCACCCCCGCCGTCGTATTCGTCAACGAAACCGAATCCGCATCGCTGAAAATCCGCGCCGAAAGATTCTCCCCCGGCGCGCCCTCCCGCCGCACCCAGGCCAGGACCGTAAACTTTTCCGCGCCGGCCAGCGGGTCGTAGTCGTTGATCGAAACCGCCCCGGCGACGCCGTTTGTTCCTGGCAAAAGCAGACTGTGCCCGCAATCGCAATTCGGCGGCGGGACATTCGACGAAAACGCGGCGCCGCCCGTCAGCCCGAGATTCCCCAGATCCCCGTCCGCGCCCGAATTCAGCGCCCAGAACGGCGCTTCCGCGACCGGCTCGAAAATCCATTCCCCGGCGGCATTTTCGTCGCCCACGCACATTCCCCGCGCCGTCCCCGCCGCAAGGCAGAAAGCCGCCGTCGCGCCCAGGATAAAGCGGGAAGTCGTGTTGTTCATGGCTTTTCGTCCGGTTGGTCCGAGTCCCCGGATGGCCCGGCCTCCTCCTACGGCGAGGGACCATGGGCTCCGTAAACTCCGCGACAAATTCTTAATCAAAGGCCGAACGGATATCAAGCCCAAAAACAAGTCCTTTCATTTTTGGAAGTTGCCGGATGTCCCGGGGCGTTCCAGAAGGGCGTGGCCGGCGCATCCTCGAAGGCAGGTTTCACTCCTTTGATCGGGGGGGCAATCCATCCGCGGGGCGGAGGACGCCCACGCGACACGGACGGCACCAGCGCGAGCCGATTTTGGTGCCGATCGGGCCCCCAGGGGCAGAGATTGCAAGAAAAACGTTCTACACGGCGAAATTATAGTTGCTTTTCGGGAGGAAGGCAGGCATTCTTTGCGCCCGCCCGCTCGGGTCCGCGGTGATCCGGGCGCCGTTTTTGACGCACCGCAAGCGAAGGAGGCAGGCATGGCCCGCACAATCGACATTTCCAAGACCCGCAACATCGGAATCATGGCGCACATCGACGCCGGCAAGACGACCGTCTCCGAGCGTATCCTCTACTATTCCGGCAAGACCCACAAGCTGGGGGAGACGCATGACGGTTCGGCGACGATGGACTTCATGGACCAGGAGCGCGAGCGCGGGATCACCATCCAGTCCGCCGCCACCACGCTCAACTGGAAGGGCCACCAGGTCACCCTGATCGACACTCCCGGACATGTCGACTTTACGGTGGAGGTCGAGCGGAGCCTGCGTGTGCTGGACGGCGCGGTGGCGCTGTTCTGCGCGGTCGGCGGCGTGCAGCCGCAGTCGGAAAAGGTCTGGCTGCAGTCCGAGAAGTATGAAGTGCCAAAACTGGCTTTCGTGAACAAGATGGACCGCACAGGGGCGGACTTCTACGGCGTGCTGGAGGACATCCAGACGTCGTTCAAGTGCAACGCGGTGCCGGTGGTCATTCCGATCGGCAAGGAGGACCAGTTCGAAGGGATCGTCGACCTCATCAAGATGCAGGCGGTCCGCTATGACGGCGACGAAATGATTTTCGGCCCCATCCCGGATGCGCTTGTGGAGCGGGCGAAGCATTGGCGCGCGAACCTCGTCGAGCGCTGCGCCGAGCAGGACGATACGCTCCTGGAGAAGTTCTTCGAGCAGGGCGACCTGTCGGAGGAGGAAATCCTGCGCATCCTGCGCCAGGCGTGCATCAGCCGCCGGATCGTCCCGGTCTACTGCGGGTCGGCCTTCAAGAACAAGGGCGTCCAGCACCTGCTCGACGGCGTCGTGAACCTCCTCCCCGCGCCGAACGAGATTCCGCCGATCGTCTCGGCGGTTGCCGAGGAAGGCGAAGACCCCATTCGCCGCGAGCCCGTCGACGACGCGCCGTTTTCGGCCTTGGCGTTCAAGATCGTGGCCGACAAGCACGCCGGCAAGCTGACCTACATCCGCATCTACTCCGGCACGCTGACCTCCGGGCAGAACGTCTGGAACAGCACCATCGGCAAGCAGCAGCGCATCGGCCGCATCCTGCGCATGCACGCCAACCATTCGGTGCAGCTTGAAACGGCGCAGACGGGCGACATCGTCGCCATCGTCGGCCTGGCCCACACGCGCACCGGCGACACGATCTGCGACGAGGCGAACCCGATCCAGCTGACGGCGATCGAGTTCCCCGCCCCCGTCGTCTCCATTTCGATCAAGCCCGACTCCTCCGCCGACAACGAGAAGCTCTCCAACGCCCTCTACAAGCTGGCGGACGAGGATCCGACGTTCACGGTGGCGTTCGACCAGGAGACGGGCGAGACGATCATCTCCGGCATGGGCGAGCTGCACTTGGAGATCATCGTCGACCGGCTGAAGCGCGAGTTCAACGTGGCGGCGACGGTCGGCCGCCCCGAGGTCGCCTACCGCGAAACGGCGACGCACCCGGTCGACGGGCAATACAAGCACGTCAAGCAGTCCGGCGGGCGCGGGCAGTATGCCCACGTCGTCATGCGGCTGGAGCCCCTGCCGGCGGGCAGCGGCTTCGAGTTCGTCAACGAGGTGGTGGGCGGCCGCATCCCGGCCAACTTCATCCCTTCGGTCCAGAAGGGCGTCGTCAAGGCCATGCAGAACGGCCCCTACGCCGGCTATCCGGTCGTGGACGTCCGCGTGGTGCTGACGGACGGCTCCTACCACGAGGTCGACTCGTCCGACTTTGCCTTCCAGGAAGCCGGCCGCGTCTGCTTCCGCGAGCTGTTCATGAAGGACACCCCCGTCATCCTGGAGCCGATCATGTCCATCGAGGTCGTGACCCCCGAGGAGTTCATGGGGACCGTCACGGGCACCATCTGCCAGCGTCGCGGGCGCGTCGAGTCGATGGAAGACAAGAACGGCCAGAAGATCATCCGCGGCATGGTTCCGCTGGGGGAAATGTTTGGCTACGCGAACGCGCTGCGCGGCCTGACGCAGGGCCGGGCCGGCTTCTCGATGCAGTTCGAGCACTACGAGGCCGTTCCGTTCTTCCTGACCGAGCAGATCATCGCCGCGCGCCGCAAGGCCGGCAAGATCCACTGAGCCGAGGGCCCCGGGCGCCATGTCCCTCCCGCCCCCGCCGGATCCCCTCCCCTCCGCGCCGGAGGAGGCTGCCGCACGGGCCGCGCCCCGCCTTTCCCTGGGGCCGATCCGGATCGGTTCGTTCCGGGTGGAGTGGCCTGTCTTCCTGGCGCCGATGGCCGGCTACACCGATGCCGCCTTCCGCTCGCTCTGCATCGAGAAGGGGTGCGGCGGCACCGTCACCGAGATGGTCAACGCCTATGGCTTGAACATCGGCCACAAGCGGACTGCCGCCTATCTGGAGACCTGGCCTGGCGAGTCCCCCCTCTGCGGCGCGCAAATCTACGGCTCCGACCCGGGCGTCATGGCGGCCGCCGCGAAGAAGATTGCGGACAGCGGCGCCTTTGCCTTCGTCGACATCAACGCCGGCTGCCCCGTGCCCAAGATCCGCAGCCGCGGCGACGGCGCCGGGCTGATGAAAAACCCGAAGCTCATGGCCGAAATCGTGCGCCAGGTCGTCGCTGCCGTCGAGGGCCGCCTGCCCGTCACCCTCAAGACCCGCATCGGCTGGGACGAGGAGCATCTCGACGCCGTCGAGACCACGGCCGCCGTCGAGGAAGCCGGCGCCGCCGCGATCTTCCTCCACGCCCGCACCACGGTCGCCCGCCATTCCGGGCCGGCCGTCTGGGAGCACCTGGCCGCCGTCAAGGCCGCCCGACGCATCCCGGTCATCGGCAATGGCGGACTCAAGACCCCGGCCGACGTCGCCCGCATGGTGGCGGAAACCGGCGTCGACGGCGTCATGATCGGGCGTGCCGCGCTCGGCAACCCGTGGATTTTCAGCTCCATCCGCCACTACGCGCAGACCGGCGAGCTCCCGCCCGCGCCATCCGCGGCGGAAATCCGCTCCGTCATCGTCGCCCACCTGGAGCGCGAACGGCAGCTCATGGCCCGCCGCGGCAAAAAGGAACTGAAGCTTGGCGAGGAACTGACCGCCGTCCTCGTCCTTCGCGCCCACATCATCAGCTACCTGCGCGGCTTTTCCGGCATCAAGACCCTCGCCCAGACGCTTGAGGAGCGCGTCGACGGCGAGACGCTCCTGAAACGCGTGGATGCCGTCCTGGCCACCCCGCCGCGCCGGCTGGGGCCGCCCCCTCCGCCAGCCCCCTAGGGACACGGGGGGGCAAGTCCCCCTCCCCCGGCGTCCGCCGTCAAGCGGGCGCGTTGACGAGCATGGCGGTGCGCATTTCCATCACGGCGGCCTGGAGGCCGACGAAGACGGCGCGCGCCACGATGCTGTGGCCGATGTTCAGCGTATCGACCTGCGGGACGGCCTGGAGGAAATCCGGCAGGTTTTCGAGATTCAGGCCGTGGCCGGCGTTGACCTGCAGTCCGTGGGCCACGCCGTAGCGGGCGGCTTCGGCGAGGCGGCCGAGTTCGGCGTCGCGCTCGGTGCCGGAGGCGTTGCAGTAGCGCCCCGTGTGCAGCTCGACGACGGGGGCCCCGAGGGCCAGCGCCGCGTCCAGCTGCTCGCGTTCCGGCGCGATGAAGAGGCTGACGCGGATGCCCGCCGCCCCGAGACGCGCCACCGTCGGCGCCAGGGCGTCGAGCTGGCCGGCGGCGTCGAGGCCGCCCTCGGTCGTCACCTCCTGGCGGCGTTCGGGAACCAGGCAGACCTCGTCGGGGAGCTCGCGCAAGGCGATTTCGACGATGTCCGGGTGGTTCGCCATCTCCAAATTCAGCATGCCCTTGGGCAAGATGGCCCGGATGGCGTGCACGTCGGCATCCTGGATGTGCCGACGGTCTTCGCGCAGGTGGATGGTGATGCCGTCCGCGCCGGCCGCAAGGCACAGCGGAACGGCGTCGGCCGGGGCCGGATAGTCTACGCCACGCGCCTGCCGGAGCGTGGCCACATGGTCGATGTTGACGCCCAAGCGCATACGCCTACTCCTTCCCGTCCTCTTCCGGCTTTGGCGCGGACGCCGCCTTGAACAGCAGCGCCACGCCCGCCAGCACGACGAACGCCGCGACGCCCGCCGCCACCGACTGCATAACCTCGTCCAGCCACACCGGCAAATCCATGATGCCTGCTCCTTCTCGACGTCTGGCGACCGGCGCCTAGGCCAGGGCCTTGCCGCCCACGGCGAAGAAGTGCATCTTCGCGGGTGCCAGCGCCACTTCCACGCGGTCGCCGATGTGCAGCGGGCAGGTCGATTCGACGCGGGCGCAGAAGCTCGTCTTGCCCGTCGTCGCGTAGAGGTAGACCTCCGAGCCCATCATTTCGACGACCTCGACGACCGCCTGGACCGTCGGGCGGTCCGCTGCCGTGCCGTCCGCACTGGCCAGGTCGAGCGATTCGGGGCGGATGCCCATCGTGATGATCTTGCCCGCCTCGGAGGCAATGGCGTCGGCCGTCGCCTTGTCGCGGATGGGCACCTGGAACGTGCCTTCGTCGAACGTCAGCGTGCCGTCCGCCGCCTTGTCGAGCTTGCCCTCGAAGAAGTTCATCGGAGGGCTGCCGATGAAACCGGCGACGAACTGGTTGGCGGGATGGTGGTAGATGTTCAGCGGGGTGTCGACCTGCTGGATCCAGCCGTCCTTCATGACGACGATGCGGTCGCCCATCGTCATGGCCTCGATCTGGTCGTGCGTGACGTAGATCATCGTGCTCTTGAGCTTCTTGTGGAGCTTGCTGATCTCGGCGCGCATCTGGACGCGCATCTTCGCGTCGAGGTTCGAGAGCGGCTCGTCGAACAGGAACGCCTTCGGCTTGCGGACGATTGCGCGCCCGACCGCCACGCGCTGGCGCTGGCCGCCGCTGAGGGCCTTCGGCTTGCGGTCGAGATAGTCCGTGATGCCCAGGATTTCCGCCGCTTCGAGCACGCGCCGGTGGATTTCCTCCTTGGGATACTTGCGCAGCTTCAGGCCGAACGCCATGTTGTCGTAGACCGTCATGTGCGGATAGAGCGCATAGCTCTGAAACACCATCGCAATGCCACGTTCACGAGGCCCCATATCGTTCGCATTCATGCCGTCGATACAGAACTCTCCCTTGCTGATATTTTCCAGACCTGCGATCATACGCAGTGTCGTGGATTTGCCGCAGCCTGAGGAGCCGACAAACACGATAAATTCGCCCTTCTCGATCTCCAGATTAAAATCGTGTACGGCGTGAAAGCCGTTCGGGTAGATCTTATTGATCCCCCGCAAAGTTAAATATGCCATAACTCAATCCCACACTTTACTTCGGTTTCCATTTATCGCAGTTCCGGATTGCTGACCGTATCCATATCATCATAGGTCTGATTCTCACCGCACATACCCCAGATAAATGTATAACTGCTTGTTGCAGTGCCACTGTGTATCGACCAGCTCGGACTGATGACAGCCTGCTCGTTATGCATGATGATATGACGGGTCTCCTGCGGCTGACCCATCATATGAAAGACAACATTGTCGCCCTCAACCTCAAAGTAGAAATATACTTCCATTCTGCGCTCATGCGTATGTGCAGGCATGGTGTTCCAGGAGCTTGTACGGTCAAGCTCGGTCATACCCATCGAAAGCTGACAGGATTTGCAGACAGCAGGATGAATATACTGATTCACCACACGCTTGTTGAGATTTTCAGGGCTGCCGAGTGCAATGTGATTTGCCTTCTCTTTCGTAATGAACACAGTCGGATAGGTATGATGCGCAGGGCAGGAATTGATGTAGAATTTAGCCGGAGCTGCAGCATCATCCGAGCGGAAGATGATCTCCTCCGTGCCCATGCCGACATACAGACCATCCTTATAGCCGAGCTTGTACTCCTTGCCGTCGAGCACTGCCGTACCGGCACCGCCAACATTGATGACTCCCATTTCACGGCGTTCAAGAAAATACTCTGTTCCAAGCTCTTTGGTGCTGCCGAGCTTCAGCTCACCATTGACCGGCATGGCACCGCCTGCGATCATTCTGTCCTGATGCGAATAGGTCAGTGCGATCTCATCCGCAACAAACACCTTCTCGATCAGG
>JAZQOP010000025.1:0-12407 GCA_045627965.1 Kiritimatiellia bacterium
TACGGGGATGGCGGCCAGGGCGGCGGGCGGGAGGGAAAGGAGGTGGGGGGAAAGGTGGTGGGGGGGGTCGGCCGATGCGTCGAGGAGGGCGGCAGGCGAGGCGATGGCCGCGGAGGCGGGGTCGTCGGCCAGGGCGATCCAGGTCTCGGCCGGGGAGAGGCCGGGCTCGGCGTCCGGGGCGGGCGCGACGGGCGCGACGCGCAGGGCCACCGGGCGGTCCGGCGTGGCCGCCAGGGTGATGCGCAGGGTGCGGCGGAAGGCGCCGGGCTCGGGAGGGGCGTCGGTGCCGGGCTCGCCGGACAGGACGGGCAGGGGGAAGCGGGTGTAGCGGACGGCCGACAGGGCCCCCAGGAGGGCCTCGACGGCGGCCGGGTCGGCCGGGGCGCGGAGCGGGGCGTCGAGGAACCAGGCGCCGTCGGCGTCGCGGAAGATCTCGAGGGGCGGGGCCGGAGGGGCTTCGAGGCGGAGGCGCTGGATGTCGGCCGGGGCGTCGAGCCCGGGGACGTGCCGGTCGCGCCGGTCGGCGGCGCGCAGCAGGAGGGCGTCGCGGAGGGTGGAGGGGACGGCGTAGACGGAGGATTCGCCCTGGATGCGGGCGTAGACGAGGTGCGGGGCGTTGGGCAGCGGATCGCCGACGGACAGGACCTGCGAGCCGGAATCGTCGGAAAGGTTGAGGACGGCGGTCACGGCGGATTGGCTGTCGAGGCCGTAGGGGGCGAGGTCGGCGGCGTTGTCCTGGACGAACTGCTCGATGTGCGACCGGAAGAGCGCGTCGAGGGTCTCGGCGACGAGCTGCGCGTCGGCCCGCGCGGACAGGGGCTGCGCGATGCGCCACGCCCCGGTCTCCTTCTCGCGGGCCAGCTGGAGGAAGCCCGCGCTGGGTGATCGGATCTCCAGGCGGTCGACGGAGGCGGCGTCGCCCTGGAGCAGGTCGCGGGAGCGGATCGCCTCGATGCTCCCGGGAATGAGGGCGGGCAGGCCCGGCGCGACCAGGACGATGCCCGGCGCGCCCTCGACGCGGGCGTAGATGCCGTCGCCCAGGGGGGTGCGGCGCCCGACAAGGAACGTGGTGGTCGGGGGCGGTGCCGCGTCGGCCGGGTCGATGGCGGACTCGACGACGGAAAGGGAGACGGGCGGGGCGTCGAGGCCGTAGGGGGCGTAGGCCGCCGCCGGGTCGTCGTCGGCCCCCGGCGGCAGGACGAAATGCTCGGACGGCAGGTCGCGCAGGGCGGCCAGCAGCCGCTCGATCGCCTCGGAATCGGCCCGCACCGCGATCGGGGCCGCCAGGAGCCAGCGCGCCGGATCGGACGGGTCCCGCACGACTGAAAGGTCCGCCGCCCCGTTGCGGATGCGGATGGACCGGACGCGCGCCGGATTGAACCGGAAGGCGGCGCGCGCGGCGGAGGCGGCGTCGCGGCGGCCGTCGTCCTCGCGCTCGACGGTGAAGATGTAGGCGGCCGCCGCGGCGGCGGCCAGGGCTAGGGCAAGGGTGGTGCGGAGGGGTCGGATCATGGCTTTATCGGCGGGCTCGGCGGAGAAGGCGCGGCAGGGAGCAGGCCAGGGCGGCGGCCAGGGGCAGCAGGAGGATCAGCCGCAGCGCCAGCGACCGGAGCGCGGACGACGGCAGCGCGGCCGCGGCCGGCGGCAGCGGCGCCGGCGGGATGCCCAGGTGGTCCGGACGGTCGACCAGCCAGTTGACGGCGTTGAGGAAAAGCGTCGGGTTGCCCGCGTTGAGGGCGGCGTTCGCCGCAAAGGCGCTGTCGCCGATGACGACCAGCCGCGAGGGCCGGATTTCCGTCCGCAGCCCCGGCAGCGGCCCGCGTTCGACGGCGACCGCCAGCGGGACGGGCCCCGGCAGGTCGACCTGCGGGTTGAACTGCGGGGCGGGGTCGAGGGGATGGACGTCGGCCCACGCGTTGGAGGAGGAGTAGAGCAGCGGAGTCGCGGCCGGCGCGTCGGGCGCCGGGTCGGCGTGGACGGGGCGCACGGAGCGCGGGAAGTGGAGGACGGGATGGAGCGCGTCGAGCTGCGCGGAGACGGGATGGGCCGGGTCGTAGCCGGCGACGTGGACGTCGCGCCCGTCGATGGACCGGGCCGGGTCGATGACCGCGTCCTGGTCGAGCGCGACGTTCCATTCGCGCAGCAGCGGGTCGAGGCTGGTGGGCGCCAGCGCGTCAAGGAGGAAGAGGACGCGCCCCTTGCGGTCGATGTAGTCGCGCAGGAGCGCGATCTCCTGCGGCGGCACGGGCGCGGCGGGGCCCGCGACGACCAGCAGGGCCGCCTGGGGCGGGACGGCCTTCGCCTCGGCCAGGTGCAGGACGTCGACCGACAGGTTGTCCTGCCGGAGCAGGTCGGCGATGCGCGAGCAGCCGTCGGGGGAGTAGTCGGCGGGCGAGCGTTCGCCGTGGCCCTGGAGGAAGTAGACGGCCGGCGGGGTGGGCTGCCGCAGGGCGTAGATCGCGGCGGAGACGAGCGGCTCGCCGAGGAAGAGCGCGTCGCCGCCGTCGCCGCCCGCCTGCAGCAGGTCGGCCGCCGGAATGGCCCGCGACGCGTCGGAGGTCGCGACGACGACCGCCTCGCCGGCCGGCGGGGCGAAGCGCCGGACGGTCTCTTCGGCAAGGGCCAGGTCGCGGTCGGGGTCGATCCGGTGGACGTGGACGTAGGGGGAGGCGGCGGCGTAGAGGTCGAGCAGGCGCCCCAGCGGCTCGGCCGCCGGATGCCCCGGCCGCAGCAGGGCGTGGATGTGCAGGTCGTCGGAGAGCTCCGACAGCAGGCGGACGGTCTTTTCGGACAGCGGCCGGTGGACGGAGGAGGGCGTGCGCAGCAGGAGGTAGTGGCGCCCGGACAGGTAGAGGGCCATCGCCAGGAGCGCCAGCCCCAGCAGCACCGACGCCACCAGGTTCGCCACCAGGAGGCGGCGCCGGCGGCGCGGCGCGGACAGGCGTTTTCGTTCGGCGACGCTCATCGGTCCCTCAGCGCCAGCGGCGCGCCTCCAGGATGCGGGTGGACAGCAGGAGCAGGAAGAGGGTCGACGCGACATGGAAGACGATGGCCCGCGTGTCGATCACGCCCTCGGCGAATGCCCGGATGTGATGGACGGGCGAGAAGGCCGGCAGCCACGGCCGCACCAGCTCGAAGGCCGGAGGCAGCCCGACCAGCCCCGGCGCCAGCAGCAGGGCGAGCAGCGCCAGGGTCGCCGTCGCGGCCGGCAGCGGCCGCGGCGACAGGAGCGACAGCAGCAGCCCCGCCGCCAGGAAGCCGGCGCCGACGAGCAGCAGCCCGAGGAGCGTCGACGGCGTGTGGAGCGCCGGAAGCGCCGCCGGCGCCGCCGCCGCACGCAGGAGAAGCGGAAACGCCAGCAGCGGCAGCAGCAGCAACGCGTAGAGGGCAAGCGAGGCGAGATATTTCGCGCAGACGACGTGCGCCTCGGAGACGGGCGCGGACAGCAGCAGGTCGAGCGCCCCGGACCGGCGCTCCTCCGCGAACAGGTGCATCGTCAGCAGCGGCGCGCACAGCAGGACCGCCAGCCAGAACAGCGGCTCCGGGCGCCCCCAGTAGACGGGGGCCGTCGGCAGCGTGGACGGCGCGGCGGCGGAAAGCTCCTCGACGCGCAGCCAGAACGCCAGCCCCATCGCCGACAGGAAGAAGAACGCGGCGACCGCGGCCGCTGGCGTGCGGAAATAGGTGAGGAATTCGCGCTTGGCGAGGACTGGAAGGGGCGAGGCCATCGCCGGAAGAGTAGCTTCGCGCGCGCGAAACGGCAAGAAGCAAAAGCGCCTCCCCGCCGGAAAGATGCGCCGCCGTCCGGCCCTAGTAGAGTTCCCGCGCCAGGGCGTCGGTGAAACGGTCGCGGCCGAGGGCGGTGAGGTGGTAGGGGTCGGCGTAGTTGGAGTAGTCGTCGGGGGCGGATTCGGAGAGGTCGAGGAAGCGGAAGCCCATGCCGGCGGCGTTGTCGGCGATTCGGGCGTGGAGGTCGGCGACGGACGGGGCGTCGGGGCAGGCGGTGGCGTGGAAGTCGAGGTAGGCGCGGCTGACGGGCGCCATCACGATGACGACGGGAAAACCGTAGCGGTTGGCGAGCAGGCAGAGGTCATTGAAGGTGCCGTCGTCGAACGTGTAGTCCTTGGCCAAATTGCACATGTATTCGGCCTTTTCGGGCGTGACGACGCCGTCGAAGGCGGCCTCGGACGGGTTGCGGGCGGCGGCGGTGTCGCGCCCGAGGAGCTTGGACTTGACGGTGTTGGCGATGGTGCTGCGGCTGCACGCCAGGCGCAGGACGCGGTCGAGGGTGATGCCGCGCCACGTGTCGTATTCGAGGTATTTCCTCGACGTGTAGGCGCGCTCGCCGGCGGCATTGAGGTCGTCCTTGGTCAGGATGAAGACGACCTCGCGCGGGGGCTGCGGGGCGCGGCGGAGGAAGTAGGAGAGCATGGCGACGTCGCCCGCGAACGTGGCGCCGCCGAAGGGCAGGGCGATGGACGGGGTGCCGCCGGTCGCGGCGGCCAGGCGGTCGGTGTCGACCCCGTAGGCCAGGACGGAGTTTCCGCAGAGCCAGCGGGCGGGACGGACGGTCTTGAGCTCGTAGCCGAGGCGGTTGACCCACTGGGTCAGGCTGCCGATGCCTTCGTACCAGCCCAGGTTGGGCACGAGCGTCCGGACGGCGCCTTCGGCGGCCAGCACGATGGCGAGCGCCAGGAGGCAGGCGCCCGATGGACGGAGCAGCCGCCAGAGGGATTCGCGTCTTTGGGTTGGAACGGATGCGTCGGCCATGTCAGAACTGGAAGTAGATGAAGGGCGTGTCGTTGAGCGGGCGGAGCAGGATGAGCAGGAGAATCATCGCGGCCATCACGATGGCGCGGGGGACGGTCGGGAGCCGAAGGGGGGCGGTCTGCTCGTCGCGGCAGAAGTTCGGGATGTCGAGGGCGAGGGCCAGCACGGCGTAGAAGGCGAATTTGGCGGCGTAGGGGAGGGCGGAGGCAAGCGGCGCGCGGGCGGCGGCGCCGAAATCGAAGAGCCCCGAGACGTAGGCGGCGGCCGAGGCGAGGCTGTCGGCGCGGAAGAAGATCCACGCCAGGCAGACCAGCGCGAAGGTCCCCAGGACCTTGGGCAGGGAGGCCCACGTCCACCGCGGCGCGCGGTCGGGCTTGCGGTGCGCCAGCGCCAGGAGATACTTGTGGACGGCAAGATAGGCGCCGTGCAGGGCGCCCCAGATCACGAACGTCCACTGCGCCCCGTGCCACAGGCCGCCCAGCAGCATCGTGGCGAACAGGTTGGCGTAGGTGCGGGGCAGGCCCTTGCGGTTGCCGCCGAGCGGAATGTAGAGGTAGTCGCGCAGCCAGCTCGACAGCGAAATGTGCCACCGCCCCCAGAACTCGGTCACGTTCTGCGAAAGGTAGGGCTGGCGGAAGTTGACCATCAGCTCGAAGCCCATCAGGCGGGCGGTGCCTCGCGCAATGTCGGAATAGCCCGCGAAGTCCCCGTAGATTTGCAGGGCGAAGAGCGCGGCCCCCAGGGCCAGCGTGGCCGGCGAGGCGGACGCGGGGTCGGAGAAGATTTCGTCGACGAGCGGCGCCACGCCGTCCGCGATGACGACCTTGCGGAACAGGCCCGTGAGGATGAGGAAGGCCCCCGTCGCGACCTGCTCGCGGGCGATGCGGCGCGGCTCGGCGAACTGGTGCAGCAGGTTGGTGGCGCGCTCGATGGGGCCCGCGACGAGCTGCGGGAAGAACGAGACGTAGAGCGCAAAGTCGAGCAGCGAGACCGATGGCGGCATTTCGCCGCGGTAGACATCGACGGTGTAGGAGAGGGTCTGGAAGGTATAGAAGGAGATGCCGACGGGCAGGACGATGCCGAGGGTCGGAAGGTCGGGGTTCAGGCCCAGCGAGGCCAGGAGGGTCCCGGCGGACTGCACGAAGAAGTTGAAGTACTTGAAGAAGGCGAGGATGCCCAGGTTGCCGCCGACCGAAATCCAGAGCATCGCCTTGCGCCGCCGGGGGGAGGCCCAGGTCATCATCAGGCCCGTGGCATAGGCGATGAGGGTCGAGAGCAGCAGCAACCCGCAGAACCGCCAGTCCCACCAGCCGTAGAAAACGTAGCTGGCGGCCAGTAGCAGGATGTTCTGCACGCGCCGCCCCGACGCGTAGTAGAGCGCCAGGACGATCGGCAGGAACAGGAAGTAGGTGAAGCTGTTGAAAAGCATGGGCAGGCATCCCGGCCCGCTTGGCGCAGGCGGAACGTGCCGCCAAGCATACGCATCCGCCCCCCCCGTTTCAAGGCCGGAACGCCGCCTCTCCGCCGGAAAGATGCGCCGGGGCGGTTTTTTTGCTTGCGGGACGGGGAGGGGACGGGTAAGGTTCGTCGCGTTGCATGGATTGCGGGAGTAATTCAGTGGTAGAATGTCAGCTTCCCAAGCTGAACGTCGCGGGTTCGAGTCCCGTCTCCCGCTCCATTTTTTTGCCCTGCGGCCGTCCGGCCGGCGAAAGGAGTCGAACGATGGAACTGTTTGAGGCATTCGCGCTGCGGAAGTCGAGCCGCGCATATACGTCGGAAAAGGTGGGGGCCGCCGACATCGAGAAGATCCTGTTCGCGGCGAACAGCGCCCCCGTCGGCGGCGCGCACTACGAGAACATCCACCTGACCCTCGTCCAGGAGCCCGCCCTCCGCGAGGAAATCCGCGCCACCTGCGCGCCCGGCAAGCCGGACGACCCGTTCTACGGCGCGCCGCTGATCGTCTTCGTCTCGGCCAAGGCCCGCGAGAGCTCGCCGAACGTCGAGTTTGCGAACGCCGCCTGCCTCGTCGAGCACATGCACCTGGCCGCGACGGCCCTCGGCCTGGGCTCGGTCTACATCTGGGGCTGCCTGCCGGCCATCCGCGCGGCCGCCGGCCTGAAGGCCAAGTTGAACATCCCCGCCGGCTTCGAGCCGGTCTCGGCCATCGCCGTCGGCCATGTGGCGGAAGCGCCTGCGCCCCGCGACTTTGCCGGCCAGTATGCGTGCGACCGCTTCGAATAGGCCTGGACGGGAGGCGCGCATGAGGAGGTGGTTCGTGTCGGCCCTTGCGGGCGTCCTGGTGTGGTCGGGCGTGGCGATGCCCGGGGCGGGCGCCGTGGCCCGCGCCGACGATGGCGAAACGGGCACGACGGTGGCCATCGGGCTGGCCGTCGCCGTGGCGGTGGTCTACGGGCTTGTGTCGCTCCGGACGGACATCGAGAACTACGCCGAGGTCCGGCAGGCGATCGAGCACGCGACCGCCGTCGCCGAGGCTTCGCCCGTCGTCATCGACTCGGTCGTGGCCCGTTCGGCCTACGGCGAGCCGCGCGACGAAGGCATCATGGTCGGCTGGCGCGTCCGGTTCTAGGGTGCCGCGCGGGACATCGCCGGCGCGGCAGGGCGGCACCTCACGGCGTGGGGTGCCGTTCGCGCAAAGCAGGGAAGGAGCAGGAACGATGGACGAAGGGATTTTCCAGGGCGCCGGACGTTTCGGGTTCGGCCTGATGCGCCTCCCGCAGGCGGGGCCGGACGGCCAGGGCGGCAGCGACCTGGCCCGCACGACGGCGATGGTCGACCGCTTCCTGGCGGCCGGCGGGCGCTACTTCGACACGGCCTGGGCCTACGGCGACAGCGAGGACACCGCCCGCCGCGCCCTCGTCGAGCGGCACCCGCGCGAAAGCTTCTTCCTGGCGACCAAGATGGCGCCCTGGCTCGGCGAGGGCACGCGCGAGGCGGCCGTCGCGCAGTTCGAGACGTCCCTCCGCCGCACAGGCGCCGGCTACTTCGACTTCTACCTGATGCACAACCTGGGCGAGTCCCGCACGGAGGCCTTCGACCGCCTCGGCCTCTGGGACTTCGCGAAGGAACGGAAGGCCGCCGGGCAGATCCGCCACATCGGCTTTTCGTTCCACTCGACGGCCGAGGAGCTCGAACGCGTCATCGCGGCGCATCCCGAGGCGGAGTTTGTCCAGCTCCAGCTGAACTACGCCGACTGGGAGGACCCCGTCGTCCAGTCGCGCCGCAACTACGAGGTCGCCCGCTGCGCCGGGCTGCCCGTCGTGGCGATGGAGCCGGTCAAGGGCGGCCTGCTGGCCGACCCGCCCCCCTCCGTGAAGGCCGTTTTCGAACGCGCGGGACGCGGGAGCGCGGCTGCATGGGCCCTGCGCTTCGTCCTCGGCCTCGACGGCGTCGCCATGGTGCTCTCGGGCATGTCGACGGAGGCCCAGATGGAGGAGAACGTCGCGACGGCCGCGGCTTTCGGCGGCCTTTCGGACGCCGACCGGGCCGTCCTGGAGGAGGCGCGCGCGGAACTCGCGAAGATCCCGATGGTCCCCTGCACGCGCTGCGCCTACTGCATGAAGGCCTGCCCCGCGAATGTCGGCATCCCCGGCATGTTCTCGGCCTACAACCAATGGTTGCGGTTCGGCAATCTCGACGCCGCCAGGTCGCTTGTCGACTGGCGGGTGGACCACGCAGGGACGAACCGCCCTTCTTCCTGCCTCGATTGCGGCGCCTGCGAGGCCGCCTGCCCCCAGCGCATCCCCATCCGCGAAAAGCTGCACGCGGCCGTGAAGGCGCTGGGGATTTAAAGGGGCGCTGGCTGGAAAACCACGTGCGGGCTGAGCCTGCCAAAACCATTTTCAAGGGGTCAACATGCCATCTTTCCGTTTCGCGCAAAAACAAGACACACCTCTCATCCTTCAGTTCATAAAAGAACTCGCAGATTACGAAAAAATGCTAGACCAGGTTGTAGCCGATGAGAAAACGCTCGGGCACTGGCTCTTTGAAGGGAAAAAAGCCGAAGCCATTTTTGTTCTAGGTGACGATGGGAAAGAGGTCGGGTTTGCACTTTTCTTCCATAATTTCTCAACCTTTTTAGGGCGCGCCGGGATCTACCTTGAAGATTTATACGTAAAGCCTGAAGCTCGCGGCAAAGGCTACGGCAAGGCTCTCATCAAGAAACTTGCACAGATTGCAGTTGAACGAGGCTGCGGACGCCTGGAATGGTGGTGTCTGGACTGGAATGAACCAAGCATAGACTTTTACCTTTCACTCGGAGCCGAACCCATGAAGGACTGGACTGTTTACAGGATGGCAGGCGACGCACTGAAAGAACTTGGGGCTGCGGATAACTGATCTTATTGCTGAGCGACGCGGGTTGCGACCGCGGATTGTTAGCCAAGGCTAACTTTTTTTGGAAACACGTCTGGACCACTTTGCGCCGCGTTGCTCCGCGCGCTTCCTTCCCGTGGGGAAGCCTCAGCGTCGCGGCCGCCCTGCGCCTTCGGATTGGGCTTTGCGCTCCGCTTCGCAATGAATGGAAACATGTTTCGTGTGTTTTTCCACGCAATGGAAACATGTTTTGCGGCGACAAAAAAACGGCCGCCCGGGTTGGGGCGGCCGGTTGGTCCGGGTTGCCGGGGAAGGGCTTACCAGTAGGGGAGGAAGCGCTTGATGACCGGCGTGAAGTGCAGGAGCACGGGGGCGATGACCAGCGCAACGACGCTCATGAGCTTCATCAGGATGTTCAGGGACGGCCCGGCGGTGTCCTTGAAGGGGTCGCCGACGGTGTCGCCGATGACGGCCGCGTGGTGGGCTTCGGAGCCCTTGCCGCCGTGGGTGCCGCCTTCGATGTGCTTCTTGGCGTTGTCCCAGCAGCCGCCGGCGTTGCTCATGAAGAGGGCCAGCAGGACGCCGGAGGCGGTGACGCCGGCCAGCAGCCCGCCGAGCATCTCCTTGCCGAAGAGGAATCCGACGGCGATGGGGGTGAGGATGCCGAGGAGGGCGGGGACGGTCATCTTGAGGATGGCGGCGCGGGTGGAGATGTCGACGCAGCGGGCGTAGTCGGGGCGCGCGTTGCGGTCGCCCTTCAGAAGGCCCGGGATCTCGCGGAACTGGCGGCGGACTTCCTCGACCATGTGGAAGGCGGCCTCGCCGACGGCGCGCATCGCGAAGGCGGAGAAGAGGAAGGGCATCATCGCGCCCAGCAGCAGGCCGGCGGTGACCTTCGGGTCGGTGACGTCGATGATCTTGAGGTCGACGGTCTCGCGGAAGGCCGCGAAGAGGGCGAGGGCGGTCAGGGCCGCGGAGCCGATGGCGAAGCCCTTGCCGATGGCGGCGGTGGTGTTGCCGACGGCGTCGAGCTTGTCGGTGCGCTGGCGGACGACTTCGGGGAGCTCGGACATCTGGGCGAGGCCGCCGGCGTTGTCGGCGATCGGGCCGTAGGCGTCGACGGCGAGCTGGATGCCGGTGGTGGCGAGCATGCCGAGGCCGCCGACGGCGATGCCGTAGAGGCCGGCGCAGTAGTAGCACGCGACGGTGGCCAGCGCCAGGATGAAGACCGGCCAGGCGGTGGACAGCATGCCGACGCCCAGGCCGGCGATGATGTTGGTGGCGGGGCCGGTCTCCGAGGCCGAGGCGACGGAGTTGGCCGGCTTCTTGCCTTCGGCCGTGTAGTATTCGGCCAGGACGCCGATGATGGCGCCCGAGACCAGGCCGACGACGACGGAACGGAAGACCGCCATGTTCGTGCGGATCAGCCGCTCGCCGCCCAGGACGGCGGACTCGATGTCGAAGTTCTCCGGCAGCATGTACTTGCAGATGAAGTAGGTGGCCACGATCATCAGCGCGCACGCGCCGAAGGTGCCCTTGTTGAGGGCGGCCTGCGGGTTCCCGTTTTCGCGGGTGCGGACGAAGAAGGTGCCGAGGATCGAGATCAGGATGCCCGCGCCGGCGATGATCAGCGGGACGAAGACGAAGCTCGTCCAGGTGGGGTGCGAGCCCTTCGGGACCATGACGGTCACGCCGAGGACCATGGCGGAAATGATGGCGCCGACGTAGGACTCGAAGAGGTCGGCGCCCATGCCGGCGACGTCGCCGACGTTGTCGCCCACGTTGTCCGCGATGGTGGCGGGGTTGCGGGGGTCGTCCTCGGGGATGCCGGCCTCGACCTTGCCGACGAGGTCGGCGCCGACGTCGGCGGCCTTGGTGTAGATGCCGCCGCCCACGCGGGCGAACAGCGCGATGGAGCTCGCGCCCATCGAGAAGCCCGTGACGACGGGCAGGACGATGTTCTTCAGGTAGTAGGCGGACACGTAGCCGTTTTGCGCAAAGCCGTAGAACTGCACCATCAGGAAGGCGACGATGGCCAGGCCGGCAAGGCCCAGGCCGACAACGCAAAGCCCCATGACCGTGCCGCCGGAGAAGGCGACCTGCAGCGCCTGCGGAAGCCCCTTGCGGGCGGCGTTGGCGGTGCGGACGTTCGAGGTGGTCGCCACGCGCATGCCGATGTAGCCGGCCAGCGCCGAGCAGAACGCCCCGAAGACGAACGCCGCCGCCACCAGGCGGTTGGGCCCCTGGTTGATCAGCGCCAGCAGCGCCGCCACCAGGACGACGACGATGGCCAGGACCTTGTATTCGCGGCCCAGGAAGGCCATGGCGCCCTCGCGGACGGCCTGCCCGATCTCCTGCATCCGCGCCGTCCCCGGCTCCTGCTTGTTGATCCAGCTGGTCTTGAAGAAGGCGAACAGCAGCGCCACGACGCCGGAACCGAAGGCCAGGGCCAGCAGCCAGATGTTCGGATTCACCGATTTGAAGAATTCAGCCATTTTGAACTCCTTTTCGCTTACGTATTATCAGGTACAAGGGAAAAGGATACCGAAGGGCGGCGGGGGGCGACAAGGCAAAAGGATGCGCGAAAGTGGAGCGGTTTACCTTCGCGGCGGCCGAAATGGCGCCGGCGAGGCGGGCGGGGCAGGGGGGCGCGGGGGGCCAGGGACTTGCGATTCGGGCGCCCGCGTGCGCGCGAGGGCGGCGGCCGGGCCCCCTACATCTGGAAGCGGAGGCGGATGAGGGGGAGGACGGTTTCGTCGGGGACGACGGCGGAGGGGGGGATGGGGCGGAGATCGGCAATGGCGTCGTCGAGGGCCTTTTTGTTGTGGCGCTGGGCGGCGTCGATGCCGCCGTAGATGCTGCCGCTGTACCAGGTGGTCTCCATGAAGGCGCAGACGGCGAAGAGCCCCCAGTCGTCGTTGGAGGCGGTTTCGACCATGGCCCAGATGAAGAGGCCGTTGAGGAGGACGGAGCGGAGGGCGTTGGCGTATTCGCCGGAGTAGAGGTATCCGAGGCCGGGGACGAGCCCGAGGAAGCCGCCGAGCGTGGGGCTCTTGCGGGAGCGGGCGGCGTAGCCATCGACGGCGGCGACGGCGGAGGGGAATTCGGCGATGGCGTCGCGGGCGGCGGCCAGGTCGCCGTCGAAGAGGTCGGCGGCGGCGGCGCCGCGTGCGGCGAATTCGTACCAGGCGGCGGCGTCGGGGTCGTCGGGGAGGGCGGCATCGGCGGCGTAGGCGATGGATTCGAAGTAGTAGCGGGCGGAGGGGAAGTCGCCGAGGCGGAGGGAGAGTTCGGCGCGGAGGAAG
>JAZQOP010000026.1:0-3720 GCA_045627965.1 Kiritimatiellia bacterium
ACCCCAAAATCGCCGCTTCCGCCTCGTGCAACGCCTGGCGGTTGAAGCCTTCCGCATCAAACGGCGCAAACGTCGGCTCCTCGCGCCGCCACCGGAGCAAGCCCTCGAGCAGCGCCTCCTCGGAATTCTCCACGACCATGCCCAGCCGTCCCTCGCGCAAAAATTCCGACACGCCCGGCAGGTCGGTCGTCAGCACCGGCTTGCCCAGCACCAGCGCCTCCATGATGACCATCGGCATCCCTTCGTAGAACGACGACAGCACGAACAAATCCGCCGCCCGCAGCAACGGGAACGGATTCGCCAGATTCTTCAGCACCAGGATGCGGCCCCGTTCCTCCTCCGCCGCCATCGCCAGCGTCTTCTCCCACAGCGGGCCATGCCCCCCGATGATCGCCAGCACATCACCCGGGTGCTCCTTCCGATATGTCCGAAACGCCCAAATCAGCCGCTCATGCCCCTTCTCACCCGAAAACCGGCCGTTCGTCAAAAGCAACCGCCGGCCGGGATCCTGCGCCACCTCGGCCAAAATCTGCCGAACCTCCTCCAACGGCAACGACGCGCATCCGTTCGGCCCCAGTTCCAACGCCCCTTCGGCCTCGCCGCGAATCCGCTCGATGTCGTTCAAGTTGTGTACCACCCGCGTCGGCGGCAATTCCCGCCCCGGGAACAGCCGGCGTAGCGGTTCATCCAGCCCGCCGCGCACCATCGCCAGGCACGTCACGGACGGCAACGTCTGCCCATACGCCAAGCAATGGAAATTGCCCCGCGTCCGATGCTCGCGCTCCATGTCGTTGTGTACAAACCGCACCACCGGCGCCCCTGTCGCCGCCGCCAGGAAATACTCGCGAAACCCATATCCCGCAAAATCCACCACGCGCGCAAACGTCAGCCCGGGATAATTCCGCCGCAGCTCCCGCTCATAAATCCGCTCCATCCGCCGCAACACAAACGGAGGACACCACCCCAGCGCCCCTCCCGTCGTGATGTACACGATAAACCACACCGCCTCCCAAAACGACAACACCGGCACGTCCTCAAACGTCAGCATCGGAACCGACTGTTCAAGTTCCGCCACGCACTCCGGCCCCCGACGCGCCGCCGACGCCGAGCACGACAACACCATCCCCTCACGCCCGCCAATCTTCGGCAACAGGCTCCGGAACGACCGCGTAATCCCGTTATTCTGCAGCCCTCCCGTAAGCACCAGCGTCAACGGACGCCGATCCCCTTCGGCCCACCGCACGACATCCAGCCCCCCAAAATCGCCTTTCAGAAACGCCGTCGCCAACGCACCGACGCTCCCCGGCGCCACAACCGCCTTCCCCAGCCACAAACGATCCAGCCCATACGCCTGCCGCGCCGCCTCCGCCGCCCCTGCGCTCGGGAACACCGCCCAGTCCGCCCGCAAAAAATCGACAAGCCCCGCCTTCGCCCCATCCCCTGTCACAAGCAGCACCCGCTGGCCCTCCCGCTTGATGAACCACCCCGGCAATCCGCCATCGCAGACAATCCGCCCCGCCCTCGCCAACGCCTTCGCATACCCCTGTGACTCCCGCGAAAAGACCTTCGCCACCACCCCTTTTTCGGCAAACGCCACATTCGCCGCCGCGCAAAGCCGCTTCTCCGTCCCGACCTGCACACGCAGCCCCGTACATCCCGCTGCCAACTCCGCCAGCCGCGGAAGTCCCGCCGCATCCCGGACATCGAACAGCACGCTTTTCTCATCCAGCCCCGCCTTGCGCGACGCCCCCAAGAACGCCGACCCCGGGCCAAACGCCTTGGCAAATTTCTTGAAAAACATCATCGCGCAACCTCCCCGCCATTCGTCTTTCCAACCGCCGTCCCCGGCACGCCCAATGCCGCACCCAACCTCTCCTCCCTGAATCCGGCCCCTTCGAAATAGACCGTCCGCGCCCCCCGAAGCGTTGGAAAATTCCTCTCGATTTCACGTCGATAAATCCGCTCAACCGCCCGCGCCAAAAAGGCCGGCACCCGCCGCGCCCGCCGCCGCAACATTTTGTAAATCGCCCAGCACACGCGCTCGCGCAGCGCACAGCCGGGCTCGTCGGAAAACGTCATGAATGCAACATCTTCAGGAAGCTGCCGCACCACATCGTCATGCGCCCGCCCCTCCGTCTGCGAAAGGCACACCACAAGCCGTTCCCGCGGCGACACATCCTGCACATAATCCAGCAACGCCTTGACCGCCGCCTCGTCTTCAAGCGTCCCCGCAAACAGCAACGTGCAAGCGCCCCCTCGCTCCGCACCGAAATTCGGCAACGCCTCCAGCGCGGAATAGTCGTCCGACAAAAACGCCTTTGCCAGCTTTGCCTCCGCATCGGGGTCGTCCTTCGGGCAATACTCCGCGCGAAATGCCTCGTATCCCCCGTCCGGCAGCGTACGCCCCAGCATCTCCGCCAATTCCTGCGCCGAATGCGCCACGGGAAACGGCAGCTCCTCGTACGGAATGTACATCCCTCGCGCCGCCAGGTACTGCTCCTTATCATACGGCAACAGCACGATCGGACGCCCCGTGCACGCGAAATCGAACATCACCGACGAATAGTCCGTCACCAGCACGTCCGCGACGTTCAGAAACTCGTAAATATCGACCCCATCCGGAAACGGCCGGATACGTTTGAATTTCGCGAAATCGATCGTAAACGCCTTCGCCGCCAGATGGTGCAGCTTGGCGAACAGCACGACGCCCTCCGGCAGCGCCGCATCCAGCGCCGTCAAGATATCCGGCAGCGGACTCCTCGCCCCCGGCCGGGCCTCCTCTTCGCGCCAGGTCGGCATATACACCGCCACCCGCCGCCCCTCCAGCCCTTCGCGCTTGCGCAGCTCCGCCCGCCGCGCCTCGTCGAAAAACGCCGCATTCCGCGGATACCCCGCCAGCACCGCCGTCCCCGTGAACAGTCCGCCCATCCCGTAGGCCTTCGACATCGTCTCCGCCGTGTAGCGGTTCGGATGCACCAGCAAATCCGACTGCAAAAATGTCCGCACCACGTTCCCGATGCCCCCCGCCCCATGCGCCATGTGCCGCCCCATGTGCTTGAGCGGCGTCCCATGCCACGTGTTCAGGTAGCGCTGCCCCTCGCGCTTGACGAACCACGCCGGAAAACTGACGTCGTTCACCAGGAACTTTGCCGTCGCCAGCGCACGAAAATATGCCCGCGACCCCTTGACGACCACCCGCACGCCCCCTCCGAACGGCCGCAGCGCCGCCCGCACCTTTTTCCATGCGCCGGGTGACACCGACACCGCCAGCCGCCATCCCGCAAACGCCGGCTCCGCCGCAATCGCCTTGAACAGCCAAAACGGATTCCCCGAAAACTCGTGTCCCAGCATCGACTCGAACAAAATCGCCTTTTCGTCCAGCGGCCGCCGCTCGAGGCAGCGCAGATAATACGCCGTCGCGCATAGCCGGCACAGCGCCCCGGCCCGATGGAGCAAAGGTTGCAAAATCCGCGTGGTTTTCATCTCGAGCAAATGTCGCAGGCCCTGGCAAGGACCCCGCCCGAAGCATACCGCCCGCCCCCTCGGCTGTCGATTGCTTTCTTGATTGCCCGCCGTTTTCGCAGTTTGCCAGAATAACGGACACCGGACGGAAAGCAGGCCGGCCGGCGGGAATATCCCGTTTGCCAAATACTGGACACTCAAGCAGAATGGAGGCATGAACACTATGTCACGAATGGCTACGACGGAATACATCGGCGC
>JAZQOP010000027.1:0-1911 GCA_045627965.1 Kiritimatiellia bacterium
GGAGGGGGGGGAGCCAGGGGGCGTCGGGGAGGACGTCGTCGTCGACGTCGACGAGCTGCATGCGGGAGCGGATGGTGGGCAGGAGGTTGGCGGGCTTGGAGGTCACCATGACGATGAGGGAGTTCGTCGGGGGTTCCTCGAGGGTCTTGAGGAGGACGTTCTGGGCGGGCTCGGCAAGGCAGTCGGCGAAGAGGAAGACGAGGGCCTTCCAGCCGCCTTCGTAGGAGGTCTGGGCGATGAACTGGAGCTCGGGGCGGATGACGTCCTTGTCCTTGCTGATGAGGAAGGTGCGGGATTTGCTTTCGGGTTCGAGCCAGTGGATGTCGACGTGCCGGCGGGTGGCGTCCGGGGCGGGCAGGCGGAAGAGGCGCTGGAGGAGGTGCTCGACAAAGATGGCGCCGCTGCCGCGCGGGGCGCCGACGACGAGGAGGGCGTGGGGGAGGCGTCCGGCGTCGAGGACGTTTTGGATGTCGGCAAGGGCGCGGTCGAGTTTCATGCGTCGGCGGGTTCGTCGGGGAAGAAGGCGGTGCGGACGGCGTCCCAGACGTCGGCGTGGATGGCGTCGACGTGGCGCATGGCGTCGATGATGCGGAAGCGGCCGGGGGCGCGGCGGGCGAGGTCGAGGTAGCCCTGGCGGACCTTTTCGTGGAAGGAGAGGGCCTCGGACTCGATGCGGTCGTATTTGACGGCCTTGCCGGACTCGCGCTTGGCGCAGCGCTGGAGCCCGAGCGAGACGTTGACGTCGAGCAGGAGGGTGATGTCGGGGACGGCGGGCCCGATGGCGAACTGGTTGAGGGTTTCCATGAGGGGGACGGGGAAGGAGCGTCCGTAGCCCTGGTAGGCGGTGGTGGAGTCGGCGAAGCGGTCGCAGACGACCCAGGTGCCGCGCTCGAGGGCGGGCAGGATGACGTGGCGGACGAGCTGGGCGCGCGAGGCTTCGAAGAGGAGGACTTCGGACTCGGGGCAGGGGGCCTCGCCGGCGGTGTTGAACTGGAGGATGCCGCGGATGGCCTCGCCGAGGGGGGTTCCGCCGGGCTCGCGGGAGTAGAGGACGCCGATGCCGCGGGCTTCGAGCTTGGCGATGAGCATGGCGGCCTGCGTCGACTTGCCGGCGCCTTCGGGGCCTTCGAAGGTGATGAGCTTGCCACGCGGGGCGGAGGAGGGGATGGGAGCGGTCATGGGCGGTGTGTCCGTTTGGGGGTTGCGGTGGGGTCCGGGGCCTGGTCGGGGAGGGCGGCGGCGCAGCGGGCGCGCATGTCGGCGATGGCGCCGGTCATCGACGGGGCCTTGAAGAGGTAGGAGCCGGCGGCCAGGATGTTCGAGCCGGCGGCGGCGGAGAGGACGGCGGTCTCGGCGTTGATGCCGCCGTCGACCGAGATGTCGAGGTGCGGCCAGCGGCGGCGGATTTCGCGCATCTTGTCGAGGCCGCCGGGGATGAACGCCTGCCCGCCGAAGCCGGGATGGACGGTCATGACGAGCACTTCGTCGACGAGGTCGGCGTAGCGGTCGAGCGCGGAGACGGGCGTCTCGGGGTTGAGGGTCAGCGCGGCGCGGGCCCCGGCGGCGCGGATGGCCTGGAGGGGGAGGGTCAGGTTGCAGGGGGACTCGGCGTGGATGAGCACGCACTGGGGGCGCGCCTGGAGGAACCGCGGGACGTAGAGGTCGGGGCGGTCGATCATCAAGTGGACGTGCAGGAAGGCGTCCGGGCAGGCGCGGCGGATGTCGGCGACGACGTCGGGGCCGATGGTGATGTTCGGGACGAAATGGCCGTCCATGACGTCGACGTGCAGGCCGTCGGCCCCGGCGGCGAGGGCGGCGCGGCAGTCGTCGCCGAGGAACGCCATGCGCGCGGACAGGATGGAAGGAAGGACCTGGATGGAGGGGTTGCGGGTGTTCATACGGGGGAAGTAT
>JAZQOP010000028.1:0-2828 GCA_045627965.1 Kiritimatiellia bacterium
CCGCCGATGCCGCCGGCGCCTTGAAGGGATTGGGAGAGGTCGAGCCCCCAGACGTATCGAGCGGCGGTGGAACCGGCGGTGCCAGTGAGGCGAAGGTCGGTCTGAGGCATATAGGTGGGCGGGGTGCGAGGTGTAACGGAAGGCTTGAGTTCTTGGAGGAGGTTCCAGCCGTCGTAGCGATAGGCGCGGCCTTGGACGTAGTGCCAGGTGGTTTCGCCGAGGTAGTCGTTCCATGCAAACTCGCGGCGGGCGATGCGTCGGCTTTGGGCGTCGTACATGAACTGGACAAGAGAAGAGTCGAGGTTGGTGACGAGGGGCTGGACTTCGATGAGACGGTTTTCGGCGTCCCAGGTGTAGGACCAGGTGCCGTCGGAGGTCATGTTGCCGTCCGCATCATAGGTGAATGGCGTGCTGTTTGTGGCACCAGGATTCAGCGTAGTGTACTGGTTGAGTTCGTTGGCGGCGTAGGTGGTGGTGAGGCCGTTTTCCACGGTTACCGTGCGGTTGCCGATGGGGTCGTAGGCGTAGGCGTAGGTGTTGGTGCCCATTTCGGCGGAGACGAGTTCGCTGCGGGGGTTGTAGCCGAAGAGGTTGGTGGTTGTGCCGTCGTCGATGCGGACGGTGCGGCGGCCGAGGGCGTCGTAGGTGTAGGCGAAGGTGGGAATCACGTTGGTGCCCCAGGCGTTGGAGACGAGGGTCTTGACGTCGCGGTGGGGGTCGTATTCGTAGGTGACGGCGAGGCCGAGGTCGTTGGTGTAGCCGAAGAGGAGGGAGGAGTTGGGGACGTAGGAGTAGGTGAAGGTGGGGCCGTTGGAGACGGCGACGGTGGTGAAGCGGCCGTATTCGTCGCAGGCGTAGGTGACGGCGTAGTCGGGGCCGAGGGCGATGCCTGCGGGGCGGCCGTAGGGGGCGTAGGCGTAGTGGGCGAGGAGGGCGCCGACTTTTTCACGCGGCGGTTCATATGGTTGTATTCGTACCCCTAAATTCGACTGCCATTTAACGTCCACCCTCGGCCTCCTGTGCCGCCGCTTGTGTTTTGATGTACTGGTACACAGAACGCGTGGAAAACTCAAAGCCCAATTCCTTTTCGCGAAGCCTCTGTGCACGATGCAAGCGCATCAACTTCACATTTGCTGCATCAACACCAAGCGACTCCAGTTTTTTCTGGAGAAGGTCATAATCATCAAAGCAAACAACGGAGTCGGTCGCCGGATGGACAAGATACCAGCAGACAGTCGTGCGGTCGGGAATCTGATAGGTGTCGCCGGAGAACATGTTTCGAGGCTTCATGGGATGATTCTTCGTGACGATAACCTCATTATTCCACCAAACCTCAAGAATCAGGCTCGGCACCAGATCTCGGTTAATTGAGATGTTGACGGAAGCGGTTTCAGCCAAGACAAGGTGTTGCCCGTGTACAGTGCCAGGAAGCAAGATGAGAACCTCATTTGAAGTCGTCATGCTACATCCACAAAGGACATGCCATAACAGCGACAAGAATAAGACGACGCACATCATCTGCGCCTCCACTGACCCACTCCCACGGCGCTACAGTCTTCAGGGGCCGAACAGCCGTCAAACGTATCTTTCCAGTTCGCAGTTAGGGGATAAGGTGTGCCGCCAAGATTTACGATCCAGTCTGGAATACGAGGTAACCAACCGGGAAGGCGGTTTATGACATGGGACTCAAGATCAACAGGATCCTCAAATGAGTCTGTGATATTAAAAGAGAGAGCACAAGTGACCGATCCCGCATTCATGGTACAGGTCCAATCTGCGTTTGGATGGCCATGGCCCATGACGTACAAGCCGTCAGTACCATCAACATCGCGGGTGTAGGAACCATTCCATTGAGTACCATCTTCTGCGCAAAAATTATCGACAGAAGCGCGGGCTTCGTTTCTCGCTTCGCATTCAAACACTTGAACGTCACTTGCGCTTCTGTAGTGACCAAGGTACCCCCAGCTGCCTATATCCACGGGATTCCCGCCGCCAGCATAGAAGTGCCAGATAAAATGATGGGCTCCTGCAAGATTACCCCAGCGACGACGGCGGAGTCCCGTGTCATCCATCCAATTGACACTGTCATTCTGAACAAATGCGTAACTGTTTAGACCGTCAGCCTCGCCTAAACGATCACGGTTCAACCAGCGGCCCAACACTGGAGTGTAAAATCTGTATCCGTAGTAGCGGTGTTGGGTTTCGGTGTCGTGATATTTGGTACTGAAGCGGAAGGGGTTGAGAGGGGCGAGAGGGCCGAATTGGGCGGTGGGGGTGCCGTAGGGGGGGTAGGCGGAGTGGGCGAGGTGGGCGCCGTCTTCAGCCGACAGGTCGGTGATGTTGCCGTTGGCGTCGCAGGTGTAGATGGCGTTGGTGCCGTCCAGGGTGGCGGCAAGGAGGCCGCCGATGCCGCCGGCGCCGGTCAGGGTCCCCGAAAGGTCGAGGCCCCAGGTGTATTGGTTGGTCGTCATGGCGTCGGAGGCCTGGATGCGTTCGCGGAGGAGGTTCCAGGCGTCGTAGTCGAAGGTGTGGATGATCCAATCGGATTCCGCCATGGTGTGGCGCTTTTCAGCCTTTTTCACGCGGCGGCCCATGTGGTCGTATTCGTAGGAATAGGTGCGGCTACCGGTGATCAGGACACGGGGGGAAACGCCCACGAGGCGGTTTTCGGCGTCCCAGGTGAAATAGTGCTCGCCGTCGGAGGTCATGTTGCCGTCGAGGTCGTAGGTGGGGGCGCGGCCGCCGGCCAGGGCGTTGGTGTACTGGTTGAGTTCGTTGGCGGCGTAGAGGGTGGTGGCGCCGTTCTCGGTGGCTGAGAGGCGGTTGCC
>JAZQOP010000029.1:0-1633 GCA_045627965.1 Kiritimatiellia bacterium
TTTTTCCTTGCGGCGGGGGGGGCGGGGTGATATGGTCCGCGCGTTTTCGCGTCCGGGCGTCTACCTATCCGGCCGCCATTTCCCCAGAAAGGCCTGATAAAAGCATGAAAAAAGACATCCATCCCAAGTATGAAGAAGCCACGATCACCTGCGCGTGCGGCCATGTGCTGAAGACGCGTTCGACGGTGAAGTCGATGAGCGTGAACACCTGCGCGGCGTGCCATCCGTTCTTCACGGGCCAGGCGAAGTTCATCGACACGGAAGGGCGCGTCGACCGCTTCAACAAGCGCTACGCCCGCAAGACCGCGAAGTAGCGATTCCCCAGCGACGGGCCGGTTCCGCGCAGCATTGCGCCGCCGGCCCGTTTTGTATGGCGAAGAACCCCCGGAGGAAGAGCGATGCAACTCGATGCCGCCTATCTTGCGCAGGCCGAAAACCGGCTGGCCGAACTGGAATCCGCGATGTCGGCGCCGGGGGCGGCGTCGAATCCGTCGACCTACAAGACGCTGGTGCGGGACCACCAGCGGCTGCGGGACCTGCTGGCGGCGGCGGACGAGATCCGGCACATCGAGAAGATGCTGGCGGAGAACGCGGAATTGCTGGCGGATCCGGACGCGGACCCGGAGTTCCGGGAGATTGCGCTGCAGGAGAAGGAGGAGCTGGAGGCGCGGCAGCCGGTCGCGGAGCGGCGGATGATGGCGCTGATGCTGCCGCCGGATCCCGACGATTCGCGCAACACGATCATGGAAATCCGGGCGGGGACGGGCGGCGAGGAGGCGGCGCTGTTCGCGGGGGACCTCTACCGGATGTATGCGCACTTTTGCGAGGCGCGGGGGTTCAGGACGTCGGTCATCGACGCGGCGCCGTCGGAGCTGGGCGGGTTTAAGGAGATCATCTTTTCGGTCGAGGGGACGGATGTCTACAAGACGCTGCGCTACGAGTCGGGGGGGCACCGGGTGCAGCGGGTGCCCGAGACCGAGGCGCAGGGGCGCATCCATACGTCGGCCGCGACGGTCGCCGTGCTGCCGGAGGTCGAGGAGACCGGGGAGATCGTCATTCCGCCGGAGGAGCTGCGGGTGGACCATTTTTGCGCGTCGGGGCCGGGCGGGCAGAAGGTCAACAAGACCGAGTCGGCGGTGCGGCTGACGCACCTGCCGACGGGGCTGGTCGTGGCGTGCCAGGACGAGCGGTCGAAGAACCGCAACTATGACAAGGCGATGCGCGTGCTGTGCGCCCGGCTGCTGGCCCTCAAGCGCCAGGAGGAGCACGACAAGCTGTCGGCCGAGCGCAAGTCGCAGATCGGCTCCGGCGACCGCTCCGAGCGGATCCGCACCTACAATTTTCCGCAGAACCGCCTGACCGACCACCGCATCAACCTGACGCTCTACTCCCTGGATTCGATCATGGAGGGCAAGCTGGACGAGGTGATCGAGGCGCTCCAGGCGCGCGACATCGAGCTGCGCCTGGCGGCCGTCACGCGGCCCGAGCTCTAGGGGTGAATTGCAACTGAAAAGGGACACGGAATCTTGTGGTGCGTGGGACATGGGATTAGGCGACGGAAGTCTGGTAGGCGATGGCGGCCTGTCCGCCGAGCGATTCGCGATGGATGGAGTTGAGCCAGGCTTCGAGGTTG
>JAZQOP010000030.1:0-12312 GCA_045627965.1 Kiritimatiellia bacterium
CCGGCGGCCGCGCCCCCACCTACGACCTCGACGGCAACATGACCTCCGATGGCGAGCACCATTTCACCTGGGATGCCGAAAACCGCCTCGTGGGCGTCTCCCCCCGTGTCCTGATCACCGGCAGCCGCACCTATTCCTACGAATACGACCACATGGGCCGCCGCGTGAAAAAGATCGAAAAGCGCCACACCATGGCGGAATCCGACTGGGTCGTCCACACCTTCGACTACGACGCCTGGAACCTCCTCCGCGAGCGCATCCAGGCCGCCGATGCCATGACGACCAACCAATACACCTGGGGTATCGACCTCTCCGGCACCCTGGCCGGCGCCGGCGGCATCGGCGGCCTTCTTGCCGCCACCCTGGACGGCACCAACGCCATCTACACCTGCGACGCCAACGGCAACATCACCGACCTGTTGGCTGAAGACGGCGCCCTCCTCGCCCACTACGCCCCCTACGGCACCCCCACCGCCCAATCCGGCCCTCTCGCCCCTCTCAACCCCTTCCGCTTCAGCAGCAAATACCATGACAACGAAAGCAGCCTCTACTATTACGGCTTTAGATTCTACACGCCACTGTCGGCCCGATGGGTTAGCCGTGACCCTCTTCAAGAACAAGGCGGTCACCATCTTTATGCTTATCTATTCAATTCGCCGGTAAAACAGATTGATCCCTTGGGTTTGAAGACATACACGGCAGAGCCGTGCGAGGCAGTCCTCTATATCGGACATGGTTCGGATAGGAATCCCATTCAGTGGCAGGTAGACGATTGCGCGTATGCAGGGGCGGTTTGTTGCTATCCTAAAAGCAATAATCTTGCGGATGACGACGAGTGCCGATGGCCTCTGATTCCTTTGCACAATGGCACGTTAAAAGGAGGGCCGTTGGGTGAAGCTATTGCGGGTAGAGAATCTGTTGGAACAATGGCGAACGACCCCGATGCCGAACATAGTTTCCAAAAAGCTGTAGACAACGCAATGTCGGATGCTGCAATCAAGAAAATTATGTCTGAACTGTGCAATGCCTGCTGTGACGAAGTGACATTCATCTTTATAGTTGGAAAGGATGATTGCTTCGGCAAGGCAATAGTGACTGCAGCTGAACGACATGGCTTAAGATACGGGAAGACAACGAAGCGTCAACAGGATTGCAATGCATACAACGATTCAAAATAAGCCAGGCTTCAATTCTAGAAACGGTTATATGAAATGGGTGAAATACATTTTTCGCATCAGTTGCGCAGTGGTGTTTCTGTGCCTTTTTGTCGCATGGGCCTGGACGCGATATCTGCTGGTGGACGCTGGTGATCTTATGGGAGGACAACTTCTTACGCTCCGCCTCATGGCGCAATTTTACGAGGAAGGCGAAATAGACAAGGCTCGGTCTCTCATGCGTGGAACGGAACTAGAGGTTATGCAGTTTGCTACATATCGTAAAATATACTACGGCTTGCCAGATGTCCTAGCCAACCATTATTGGCATCGTATCGGGGAATACGGCCTTTCTGCGGCCGAAGAGCAAAAGTTTGATGCATACCTGAAGGATGCTATGGCCAGGTCCTGGCGCTTTGGGTATACTCGGGAAACACAGTTTGTTTATTATGATTCCCCATGGTCCCGGCCCAAGTGGGAAACAAGATGGGAGAAATCCTTTAAGGAGGAATGGAAGAGTTGGGGCACTGAAGAGGCTTCGCCGACGACACCAACATCACACCTGGCTCCCGCGCCTCCACCTACGACCTCGACGGCAACATGACATTCGACGGCGAGCACCATTTCACCTGGGACGCCGAAAACCGCCTCGTGGGCGTTTCCCCCCGTATCTTGATCACCGGCAGCCGCACCTATTCCTACGAATACGACCACATGGGCCGCCGCGTGAAAAAGATCGAAAAGCGCCACGCCATGGCGGAGTCCGATTTTCCGAATATAGTGGCCGCGTTGCGGAGCGGAACGGAGCGCGAGGAAGGGTTTGAGGGCTTGGCGCCGGGCAGGCGCCTGGAAAACCGGAGGAAGGGATCGAGGAGATGGACGAGGCCGTCGGGAACGCGAGGGGAGGGGGCGATGCCGGGAAGACAGGGGATTCCCGGGGGATGGCTGCGCGCATGAGGGCCGCTTTCCTGGTGCCCGTCCTGCTGGCGCTCCTTTCCGCCTCCTGCGCGCGGGAGATGGAGGTTTCGCTGGAGCGCCTGGGCGATGCCTATGCGGCCACTTCCGTGAACACCTGCGCGTTCAGGGGCTCGTCGATCGCCAGCGACCGGCGGATGCGGGTCGCCGCCTATTACGACGGGGAATCGCGCGTGACGCTTGCGCTGCAGGAGCGCGGCTCCGGCCGGTGGGAGGTCGTCCACACGCCCCTGTCCGGCCGGACGCAGGACGCGCACAACGTCATCAGCATCGCCCTGGACGGGGATGGCTACATCCACGTCTGCCTGGACCAGCACGGGTCGCCCATGCGCTATTGCCGCAGCCTGGAGCCCTACAAGGCCGTCTTCCCGGAACCGTCCGGCATGCTCGGCAGGGGCGAGGACGACGTGACGTATCCGGAGTTCCACCGCCTCTCGAACGGGGACCTGCTGTTCTTCTACCGGGACGGCTCGTCCGGCCGGGGGAACCTCGTCCTGAACCGCTACGGCGTGGCCGAAGGGCGCTGGTCGAGGGCCCAGGACGTCCTGGTCGACGGCCAGGGGGAGAGGAGCGCCTATCCGCAGGTGCATGTGGATGCCCGGGACGGCATCCATCTTTCCTGGGTCTGGCGGGAGAGCCGGTTCGTGGAATCGAACCATGACATGTGCTACGCCTATTCCCCGGACGGCGGGCTGTCCTGGCAGCGGACGGACGGGAGCCGCTATGACATGCCCATCACGGCCGCAAACGCGGAATATGCCTGGCGCATCCCGCAGGGGAGCGAGCTTATCAACCAGACCTCCATGACGGCGGACGCCCGGGGAAGGCCCTGCATCGCCACGTATTGGCGGGACGCCGGCAGCGACGTGCCCCAGTTCCGCCTCGTCTGGTTCGACGGCGCCGCCTGGAAGTGCCGCCAGGTCGGGGCGAGGACGCAGGCGTTCAGCCTGGACGGCGGCGGCACCAAGGCCATCCCCATTTCGAGGCCGGCGATCGCGCTTGCCGCGCGCGGCCCGGTGATGCTGTTCCGGGATGCCGCGCGCGGTTCGGTGGTGTCGGCCTTTGTGGCGAAGGACCTGGAGGGCGAGTGGACGGTCCGCGACTTGACGGACTTCAGCGTGGACATGTGGGAGCCCACCATCGACCGCGATGCCCTCAGGCGGGAGGGGCGCCTGTCCGTCTTTGTCCAGAGAAGTGCCCAGCTCGACGGCGCGGGGGTGGCCGACGTCCCCCCCCGCCCGGCGTTCGTCCTGGATTGCCGCTAGGCGCGAACGCCCGCCGCCTCTCCGCGCTGCCTGGCGGCGGACGGCCGCGCGAAAAAAAGCTTGAAACGATTCCAAGTTTGTAATAGGTTCAATCCGTTGCGTTTGCCGGCGTGGCGGGCGCGAAGAAGTGGAAAATCCGAAAAGAAAGGCGTAAAAGATGAAATTCCGTTGTCCGGTTTGCGGTTATGTGCATGAAGGATCCGAGCCGCCGGCGTTCTGCCCGCAGTGCAAGGTGCCCGGGAGCAAGTTCGTGAAGATCGAAGAGGCGGCCCCGGCGGCGGCGGCGGCGTCTGTGCCCGCGAAGGGCAAGCTGGAGCTTCCGGCGATGGCGTGCGAGCACGTGATCGGCGTGGCGAAGGGGCTGGACGAGGAGGTGGTGCAGGGCCTGAAGGCGAACTTCATGGGCGAGTGCACGGAAGTGGGGATGTACCTGGCGATGAGCCGGCAGGCGGACCGCGACGGCTATCCGGAAGTGGCCGAGGCGTTCAAGCGCTACGCGTTCGAGGAGGCCGAGCACGCGGCGAAGTTCGCCGAGCTGCTGGGCGAGGTCGTGACGCCTTGCACGAAGAAGAACCTGGAGCTGCGGGTCGAGGCCGAGACGGGCGCCTGCGAGGGCAAGCTGATGCTCGCCAAGCGCGCGAAGGAGCTCGGCTATGACGCGGTGCACGACACGGTGCACGAGATGGCCAAGGACGAGGCCCGCCACGGCAAGGGCTTCGCCGGGCTGCTGAAGCGCTGGTTCTAGCGGCGGCGATGACGGACGCGCGCGGCATCCTCAGGGAGCACGGCATCGCGGCTTCGGCGCAGCGGCTGGCGATCTACGAGCATGTCGCGGCGGTCCGGACGCATCCGTCGGCCGACGCCGTCTACGAGGCGCTCCGGGATCGGATCCCGACGCTCTCGCGGACGACGGTCTACAGCACGCTTCGCCTGTTCCGCGAGCAGGGGCTGGTGCTGGGCGTGCCGTCGGCCGACGGTTGCGAGATGCGCTTCGACGGGGACGTCCGGCCCCACGCCCATTTCCGGTGCTCGGCGTGCGGGGGGCTGTTCGACGTGCCGTGCGAGGGCGATCCGGCGGCGGCGTGCGCGCTGCCGGAGGGGTTTTCGGTGGCGGAGTGCGCGGTGGTGCTGGGCGGGATTTGCGCGGATTGCGCAAAAACGCCTTCCCGCGGGGGGCGGGGCGTGGTATCGTCCAAACGCAAGGCGGCCACGGTCCCAAGGTGTCCGCGGCCCGTTCGGAGCAAGGGAAGGAGATCGATGCGATGAAGACGATGTTGAAGATGTCGGCGATGCTGGCGGTGCTGGCGGCGGCTGGCCTCGGCCTGTGCGCGTGCGGCGGCGGCGGCGACAACAAGCACGTGTGCGAGTTCGACAACTGCTCCTCGGGCGACGTGACGGTGACGACGCCGGAATATGGGACCTTCACGCTGAAGCCCGACCAGGCGCGCTACTTCGACGAGATGTATTCGGGCTTCGGCTACGTGGCGACGAATGCCGTGTGCGTCGACGTGACGACGCGCGGCGACGTGTTCTTCCACGACGCATTCTAGGAGCCGGCAGGGGGCGGGGCGGGGAAACAGGCTTCCATTGAATGGAAGCGTGTTTCGGCGTTTTTCCACGTAATGGAAACGTGTTTTTTGGGCCGGTCGGCCTGTCGGGGCCGCGGACTTTTTTCGGTAGCGCCAGGAGGTGGCAGATGAAGACGACGATTACGGACGACATCCGGGCGATCGGGGTGGACGACCATGCGATCGACCTGTTCGAGGGGCAGTTTGCGGTGCCGCAGGGGATGAGCTACAACTCGTATGTGGTGCTGGACGAGAAGGTGGCGGTCCTCGACACCGTCGATGCTCGGTTCGGCCAGGAATGGCTCGACCGGCTCCAGGCGGCGCTGGCGGGGCGCCGGCCGGACTACCTGGTGGTGCAGCACATGGAGCCGGACCATTCGGCGAACGTCGCGGCGTTCATGGACCTGTTCCCGGAGGCGACGGTGGTCGCGTCGGCGAAGGCGTTCGCGATGATGGGGAGCTTCTTCGGCCGGCAGTGGGAAAGTCGCCGGCGCGTGGTGGAGGAGGGCGACACGCTGGAGCTGGGGCGGCATGTGCTGGCGTTCCTCGGGGCGCCGATGGTCCACTGGCCGGAGGTGGTCGTGACGTATGACACGACGGACAAGGTGCTGTTTTCGGCGGACGCGTTCGGGACGTTCGGGGCGCAGGACGTCGCGGCGGCCGGCGGGTGGGCGGAGGAGGCGCGGCGCTACTACTTCGGGATCGTCGGGAAATACGGGGCCCCGGTGCGGAAGCTGCTGGAGAAGGCCGCCGGCGTGGAGCTGCGGACGGTGTGCCCGCTGCACGGCCCCGTGCTGGAGGGGGCGGCCCTGCGGCAGGCGCTGGAGCTCTACGGGAAATGGGCGGCCTACGAGCCCGAAAGCGCGGGGGCGCTGGTGGCCTATACGTCGGTCTACGGGCACACGAAGGCCGTGGCGGAGCTGCTGGCGGACCGCCTGCGCGCGAAGGGCTGCCCGGAGGTCGTGGTGCGCGATTTGGCGCGGTGCGACGTGCACGAGGCGATCGCCCAGGCGTTCCGGCTGGGGACGCTGGCGCTGGCGACGACGACGTACAACGGCGACGTCTTCCCGGCGATGCGGGGGTTCGTCGAGGGGCTGGCCGAGCGCGGGTTCCGGGATCGCGCGGTCGGCCTGGTCGAGAACGGCTCGTGGGCTCCGATGGCGGCGAAGGCGATGGCCGGGCTCCTGGAGAAGTCGGTGGGGCTGCGGATGGCGGGGACGGTCGTGCATGTGCGGTCGGCGCTGTCGGCGGAGTCGCGGCGCGAGCTGGAGGCGCTGGCGGACGAGCTGTGCGCGGGATTTGGCGCGGAGGCGGCGCGGGCGAGCGATCCGGCGGCGCTGTTCCGCATCGGCTACGGGCTCTACGTGGCGACGGTGCGCGGGGCCGACGGCCGCGACGGCGGCTGCATCCTGAACACGGTCTGCCAGGTGACGAATGCGCCGAACCGCGTGGCCGTCGCGATCAACAAGCTGAACTATACGCACCACGTCGTGCAGGCGACGGGGCGCCTGAACCTGTGCTGCCTGTCGGAGGCGGCGCCGTTCGACGTGTTCCGGCGCTTCGGGTTCCAGACCGGGCGGACGGCCGACAAGTTCGCGGAGGGGGCCCCTGCGCGCGCCGGGAACGGGCTGGCTGTCTTGCCGGAGGGCATCTCGAACGCGTTCCTTTCGCTGAAGGTTGAGAGCGAAGTCGACCTGGGGACGCACGGGATGTTCGTCTGCTCGGTCGAGGAGTCGCAGGTGCTGTCGCCGGTGCCGACGATGACGTATGCGTTCTACCAGGCGAACGTCAAGCCGAAGCCGGCCCCGGCCGCCGCGCCGGCTGCCGAGGCGTCGGCGTCCGCGGCCCCGGGTGCGAAGAGGAAGCGCCGCTGGGTGTGCAAGATTTGCGGCTACGTCTACGAGGGAGAGGAGCTGCCGCCGGATTTCGTCTGCCCGCTGTGCAAGCACGGGGCGGAGGATTTCGAGCTGGTGGAGGAGTAGGGGCGGCGGGGACGGCGGGCCGGGCGGGCGGAGGGCGCCGCCGCTTCGGGCGAGCCGTTCCGGCCGCGGGGGCTCGGTCGCGGGGTTTCGGGCGCGGGGCGCGTCCGGTCAGAAGAGCTGCCCGGGGAGCTTCAGCTTTTCCTTCCGGGGGAAGGTCGCGTCATATTCCTCGAAGGCGGCGGGGTCCGCGTCGCAGGCAAAGTAGCCCTGCGGGGTCGAGTATTCGCCGGTGACGCCGTCGAAATAGCCGGGGAGCAGCTCCTTGGCGAGGAAGAAGGAGGCGTCTTCGCCATCGGGCAGGCCGTGGTAGCGGATGCCGAAGCGGCTGGCGTAGGTGAAGCCGCTCTTGCCGTAGAAGCCGATGTTGCCTTCGAAGCAGACGGCGCCGTAGCCGAGTTCCGCGGCCTTGGCCAGGGAAAAGTCCAGGAGCGCCTTTCCGTAGCCTTGCCGCTTCAGGTCCGGCGCGATGCAGATGGGGCCCATGGTCAGGATGGGGACGGAGCGGCCGTCGTCCGCCCGGATGGCGGCCTTGACGAAGATGTTCTGGCCGATCAGCCGGCCATGGCGCTCCATGACGAAGTCGAGCTCTGGGACGAAGGCGGGGTCGTCGCGCAGGCATTTCAGGACGTAGTGCTCCAGGCATCCGGGGCGGTAGACGTTCCAGAAGCTTTCGCGGACGAGGGTTTCGGCGGCGCGGTAGTCCGACGGGCGTTCGCGGCGGATGAGGATGTCGTGCATGTCCATGGCGGGGCCTCGGTTGCGGCCTAGTAGGCGTTCTTGCGGGAGACGAAGGTCTGGAGGAGGATCTTGAGGTCGAGGGAAAGGGACCAGTTTTCGAGGTAGTAGAGGTCGTAGGTGAGACGGTCGCGGATGGAGGTGTTGCCGCGTAGGCCGTTGACCTGCGCCCAGCCGGTGATGCCGGGGCGCGAGATGTGGCGGGCCATGTAGTGGCCGATGTCCTCCTTGAACTGGTCGACGAAGAAGGGGCGCTCGGGACGGGGGCCGACGAGGGACATTTCGCCGCGCAAAACGTTGAGGAACTGCGGCAGCTCGTCGAGGTTCCATTTGCGCAGGAAGGCGCCGATCCTGGTGCGGCGGGTGTCGGAGGCGGTGGTCCAGACGGGGCCGCTCTTGGCCTCGGCGTCGACGGGCATGGTGCGGAGCTTGTACATGGTGAAGGGGCGGCCTTCGAGCCCGAGGCGGGTCTGGCGGTAGAAGACCGGCCCCGGCGAGGAGCGCTTGATGAAGGGCGCCGCCAGGAGGATGATCGGCGCGGCGACGACCAGGCCGAAGAGGGAGCCGAGGATGTCCTCGGTGCGCTTGAGGAAGCGGTTGAAGAGGGAGTCGAGGGGCCAGGCGGACATGGTCAGCAGGGGGATGTCGCCGATGTTGTTGACGGTAACGCGCGTGGTGAGCATGCCGTAGAGGTCGGGGACGAGCTGGAGGTCGATGAAGTGCTGCTCGCAGATGTTGTAGAGCTGGAGGAGCCGCGCACGGGAAAGGTGCGGGTCGGCGATGATGACCTGGCGGCAGGGATGGGCGTCGACGATCTTGCCGATGTCGGCGATGGGGCCGAGGATGTCGGCGGGGGCGATGGCGGGGTCGGGCGCGGTGGGGGGCGCGCCGTGCTCGTCGGGATGGATGAAGCCGGCGATGCGCGTGCGGAGGCGGCGCTCCTTGTGGAGGGCGTCGCGGAGGCGCGCGGCGACGGCGGAGGTGCCGACGACGAGGGTGAGGCGGATGGGCGCGGAATGGCGCGCGAGATGCCGCTCCAGCTGGAAGAGGAGGTTGCGCTCGACGGCGACGACGAGCAGGACGGTGAGGAAGGCGACGAGGACGACGGTCCGGGAGTAGGTGGGCCAGCCCTCGATGCGGATGACCGAGGCCAGGGCGAGCGCGGCGCCGAAGGTGATGGCGATGCCGCGGACAAGCCGCGGGATCTTGTCGCCGAAATGGCCGAACTGCGGGCGGCGGTAGAGCTTGAGCTGGCGGAAGATGAAGACGAGGAGGAACGCGACGACCGCGGCGGCCCAGGTATACATCTCGAAGGGGGGGAACTCCTCGGTGTAGTGCAGGGGGATCCAGCCGGAGGCGAAGCGGATCCACACCGCGAGGAGGAAGGCCCCGAAGGCCGCGACCAGGTCGGCGGCGGCGGCCAGGAGGGAGCAGAACGAATCGAAGTTGTCGCGGTGGGTGTGCATGGCGTCGCGGCTAGAAGGCCCCGAAGAAGATGGAGGAGAAGGTGGTGATGGGGGAGGTTTCGCGGAGGTCGTCGATGGCCGCCCGGCCTTCGGAGACGAGGGAGAGGACCTCGTCGTAGAGGGCTTCGTCGGCGAGGAGCTTGCCGAGGGAGCCCTGGCCGGCGGCGAGGTGGTCGGACATGGTGCGGAAGTTGGAGAGGGTGAGGGAGAGGTCGGTGTACATGGAGTCGTCGGCGGAGAGGAGGCGGCCGAGGGTGCCTTCGCCGTTCTCCAGGCGGTCGGCGACGACCTTGAAGGAGTGGATGGCGGAGGAGAGGTCGGCGTAGAGGGTGTCGTCGGGGGAGAGGAGGTGGCCGAGGGTGCCCTGTCCGGCGGCGAGGGTGGAGGAAATCTGGCGGAGGTCGGCGATGGCGGCGGAAAGGTCGGAATGGAGGGTGTCCTCGGTCAGGAGCTTGCCCAGGGTGCCTTGGCCGGCGACGAGGTTCTCGCTGATGGTGCGCAGGGACGCGATGGAGGCCTTGAGGTCGTCGAGGATGCCGTCGTTGAGGGCGATGCGGATGTCCTCGATGGTGCGCGTGGCGGAGTCGATGAGTTCGGCGGAATGCGAGCCGGCGAGGGGGGGGCGTGCGGGGCGGTGGTGGCCTCCGGGGGGAGGAGGGGGGCGGACGGCGTGCCTTCGGTGAGGAGGAGGTTGCGGCCGCCGAGGAGGGAGGAGGAGACGACCTCGGCGCGGAAGTCCTCGCGGAGGTAGACGGGCGTGGTGAGGAGGGCGGTGACGAGGACGGCATCCTCGGTGAAGGCGATGTCGTCGACCTTGCCGACGGTGACGCCGCGGCTGACGACGTTGTCGCCGACGCGCAGGCCCATGACGTCCTGGAAGGCGAAGCGCATCGTGGTCGACGAGCGGAAGAGGGCGTCGCGGGAGAGGACGACCGTGAAGATGAAGAGGATGGCGAAGACGGCGACGGCGAAGAGCCCGACGCTGGTTTCCATGAGGACGGTTTTCTTGTTCATGGCAGAGCCTTTCCGGTGTGGGTGCGGCGTGCGGGACGCCCGGCGGGATCAAGGCGAAGGGGGCGGGAGGAGGCGGTCATGCGAGGGGATCCTCCTGGATGTGCTCGAAGGCGCGGTGGACGTCGTCGAGGGAATGGATGCCCTGGGCGAGGAGGAAGTCCTGGACGAGGGGCAGGGGGTTGGCGATGAACTCCTCGGGGGTGCCGCAGGCGACGATCTTGCCCTGGTGGAGCATGGCGATGCGGGAGCCGATCTGGAGGGCGGAGTAGAGGTCGTGGGTGACGACGACGGAGGTGATGTCGAGGGTGCGGCGGAGGCGGTCGATCAGGAGGTCGATCTGGCGGGAGATGACGGGGTCGAGGCCGGCGGTGGGCTCGTCGTAGAGGACGATCTTGGGGCTGGTGACGATGGCGCGGGCGAGGCCGGCGCGCTTCTTCATGCCGCCGGAGATGTTGGCGGGATATTTCTGTGCGGCGTCGGGGAGGGCGACGAGGGCGAGCTTTTCGGCGGCCAGCCGCAGGATCTCGTCCTCGGGCAGGTCGGTGGTCTGGCGGAGGGGGAGGGCGACGTTGTCGAGGACGGTCAGCCACTGGAGGAGCGCGGCGGACTGGAAGAGGACGCCGAAGTTGCGGAGGATGGCGGTGAGCTCGCGGGGGGAGGCGGCGTGGACGTCGCGGCCGTCGACCAGGACGCGGCCGGCGTCGGGCGAGAGGAGGCGGATCATGTGCTGGAGGGTGACGGACTTGCCGGCGCCGGAGCGGCCCACGATGATGAAGGTCTCGCCGCGGCCGATGGTGAAGGAGACGTCGTCGAGGACGACCTTCTGCCCGAAGCGCTTGGTGACATGGTCGAAGGTGATCATTCGTAGAACCCGCGCGTGATGAAGTAGCCGATGATGAGGATGAGGAGGAAGGAGGTGATGACCGTCTGGCGCGTGGCCTTGCCGACGCCGACGGCGCCGTTGGTGGCGGTGAAGCCGTTGAAGCAGGCGACGTCGGCGATGATGAGGCCGAAGACGAACGACTTGAAGAGGCCGACGTAGAGGTCCTTGAGGGCGGCATACTGGAAGGCGTTGTCGAAGTAGGCCGCGGGCGAGATGCCGAGCTGGGTGGAGCCGACGACGGACCCGCCGAGGATGCCGAGGGCGTTGGCGTAGACGGTGAGGAGCGGCATCATGACGGCGAGGGCGAAAAGGCGCGGCATCATGAGGTAGCGGAGGGGGTCGATGCCCATGACGTCGAGGGCGGCGACCTCCTCGGAGACGGTCATGGTGGCCATCTGGGCGGCGATGGCCGAGCCGACGGACGCGGCCACGACGAGCGCGGTCATGAAGGGGCCCATCTCGCGGAGCATGGAAATGCAGACCAGCGTGCCGATGTTCGTCTCCTGGCCGTAGCGCCGGAGCTCGAGGCCGACCTGGAGGGCGAGGATCATGCCCGTGAAAAGGGCGACGACCGAGACGACGGCAAGCGACTGGATGCCGACGGCGTAGAGCTGCCCGAGGGTGTCGGCGCGGTTGCGCTTGGAAAAGGCGAAGGGGACGGCGAGCGTGGCGCCCCAGAGCATGGAAAGCGCGCGTCCGGTCGACTGGCAGGCGCGGACGATGGCACGCCCCAGGGCGGCGACGGGATGCGCCGGCGGGGGCAGGATGGGGGCTTCGCGCGTAATCATGGCGCACAAAGCCTAGCGCATACGTGCGCGCGTGTGAAGCACGAAAAAAGCGCCCCGTGGGGGGGCGCTTCCGGGAGGAGGGGGATCAGAGGACGGGGGCGTCCTTCCAGAGGTCCTCGAGGGCGTAGTAGGCGCGGAACTCGGGGGTGAAGAGGTGGACGACGATGTCGGCGTAGTCCAGGACGACCCACTCGGTCTGGCGGGCGCCTGCGCGGTGGCGGGGGGCGACCGGCGGCGTGGCGGCGCGGAGCTGGCGGATGACCTCGTTGGCCATGGCGTCCAGGTGCGGCAGGGTGCGGCCTGTGCACAGGACCATGTAGTCGGCGACCGAGGAGATGGCTCGCAGGTCGAGGACCTTGACGTCCTCGCCCTTCTTGACGGACAGGGCCTTGCGGATGACCTTGAGGACGGGGGGCAGGGCGGGCTTCCGCGGGACCGCCGGCTTCTTCGCCGCCGGCTTCTTCGGCGCGGCGGCCTTGGCC
>JAZQOP010000031.1:0-3342 GCA_045627965.1 Kiritimatiellia bacterium
CAACATCCCGCCATAGGCGCCGGCCGCCACGTCCCCCCCGCTGCCGCGCCCGCCCCCGCCCCCGCGAAGACCACCGTCCCGCCCAGGCTCGTATCCCCGACCGCATACGTCTGCCCGTCGGCCGGCGCCGTCACCGTCGCGCCCGACGCCGCCACGATCACCAGCGCATTCGCCCCGGACGGCACCGTCCACGACAGCGTCGCCCGGTGGCTCCCCACATCGTCCGCCGAGACCGCGCTCGCCGCGCCCGGCTCGACGCTCAACGTCCAGAAGTCCACCGTCGGCACCCCCGTCAGGCAGTACGCATAGCTCGTGTTCCCCGCCGAGGCGCTCCCGCTGATGTTGTATTCATACGCCGCCGCGTAGTAGTGCGTCGCCGGCGCCACCGCCGTCAAGACCTTGTACGACCGGCCGGCCGCCGTGCTATTCAGGACCGCCACCGAGCCGTCGCTCCCGTAGGCCGCCGTCGAGCCCCACGCCAGGCTGCTGTTCGCGCCGATCGACTTCACCCCGACGCCATCCACCGCCGTCGCCGCCGCACTTCCCTCCTTCACCAGCACCAGCGTGCCGTTGCCGTCGCCCTTCGTGAAGTTCAGCCGGAACGTATCGCTCCCGATGGCCGTCACGCCCAGCCCGCCCACCTGCGTCGTCGGCTTCGCCAACGTCACCGTCACCGTGCACGTGGCCGTCCCCGCCAGGTAGTTCGCCGTCTCCGCCGCCGTCGCCGTGATCGTCGCCGTCCCGTAGCCCGCCGCCGTCACCGTGCTCCCCGAAATCGTCGCCACCGTCGAGTCGTCGATCGAATACGTCACCGCCCCGCCGGCGCTCCCCGTCGCCCCCAGCGTCGCCGTCTCCCCGCTCGTCAGGCTCAGGTTCGACAGCCCGCTCACCGTCTGCGCCGCCTTCGCCACCGTCACCTCGAACGTCGCGCTCCCCGCCAGGTAGTTCGCCGTCGCCGCCGCCGTCGCCGTGATCGTCGCGCTCCCCGCCCCGACGAACGCCAGCGTGCTCCCCGAAACCGTCGCCACCGACGCATCCCCGCTCGAATACGTCAACGTCGCGCCGCCCAGCGCGTTCCCGGCCAGCGTCACCGCCGCGTCCCCGTACGTCTTCGACAAATCGGCCAGCCCGCTGATAACCTGGGCCGCCTTGTCCACCGTCAACGTGATCGTCTTGGTCGCCTGCGCATACAGGTCCGTCGCCGCCGCCGTCGCCGTGATCGTCGCGCTCCCCGCCCCCGCGATCGTCACCGTGCTCCCCGAAACCGTCGCCACCGACGTATTCCCGCTCGAATACGTCACCGCCCCGGCAGCCGTCCCCGACAGCGCAAACGCCGCATCCCCGTACGTCTTCGTCACATTGCCCAGGCCGCTGATCGTCTGCGTCCCCTTGTTCACCGTCACCGTCACGCGGTCCGTCCGCGCCGCATAGCCGCCGCCCGCCGCGCGCGTCACATCGACCAGGAACGTCCCGGCCTTCGTCACCGTCAGCGTCGTCCCGCTCAGGCTCCCCGCGCCCGTCCCGCCGCTCACCAGCGCCACGCTATACGCCCCGGTCCCGCTCCCGCCCGTCGGCGTCAGCGTAATCCCGCTCCCCGCATACGTGAACGTCGTCGTCGCCAGCCCAACCGCCGCCTGCGGCGCCGACGGCGCCGTGTACGTCACCTTGATCGCCGTATTCGGCGCGCCCGAACTGTTTGCACACAATGTCGGATCAGAAAATGTCCCCGTCGCCCCATGCGCCGCCAAATCGCTCGTGTCCAAAGTCATCTGACTCGTTTCGGCAGAAGTCATGCTGCCACCGGAAGCACTCTTTTTCCTCCCGACATAAACCACCCACTCCGCATCCTGCGTAGGGTCAAAGCCGGACGTATACTTCAATTTCAGCGTGTGCTTGTTGCCGCTTGCACAAACGAACTGGTGGGAACTGTCTACGCTTTCGGGAAGCACGCCAAGGCTGGCAACGCTTTGATTCCCCAGTACATCCATCTCCACGACGCAATTTGGATTGAGTGTCACCCGGCGCAGGCTCACAGGCTTGTGTAGGACCACCGTAGCGCTGTTTGTCACCCAAAGGTTCGTCAAGCTCGTCGTGCTCGTCGTAGGTGCCAATTCCAAGCGGCCCGCCGATACTGTCAGGTTCAAGTTCGAAGCGCCTGAAGACGTCTCCACACGCATCGTCCCCGCACCGCTCTTTATCCACACAGCCTTCCCGTCCAAGTTGCTCACCACCAGCAGCCCTCCCGCCGCATTCACGTTCACCGTCTGCACCTTGCTCCCGCCCGCGCGCCACGACTTGATCATCACCGTGCTCGTCGAATCCACGTACACCGTCGAAGGCGCCGAGGCCGCCGTGTTCGTCCCTGCGTAGAAATTCGCAATCTTCAGCGTCTTCCCGTTCGACCCGTAGACGTTCAGGGCATGCCCCATCGCGGCCACGTTCGTCATCGTCAGGTCCCCGTTGATCGGGTTCATCTCCATCCCGTTCGCGTTCCCGATGGCGATCGGATACAGCACCTTGTGCTCCACCGTCGCATAGTTCTCGACCTTCGGCATCTGGCCCCCGTTGTCCCAGTTCGTGTTCCACGTCGACCCCCGGATGATGCGCTGCGACGTCGCCGACGAGTCGAAAATCAGCCGGTACTGCTTCTGGCCCACCCCCGTGAAGTTATTGCCCATGCCCCCGGCGCGGTTGTTGTTGTCGAAGTGCAGTTCGCGACCGCCCTCGTAGTTCGGATTGTGGTTGTCCCAGCCCTGCGTGCTGTTGTACCAACTGTCCGAGTTCCAGTTCGTGCTGCTCGCGTTGTCCTTCCAGTAGCATGTGTCGCCCCAGTTCGCCTCGGCCGTCTGCAGCCCCAGGCCCAGGCACACCCCGGCCGCCGCCAGCAGCTTCACCGTCCAGCTCGAAACGCTCTTCATCATGTCTTTCATCGCGAACCTCTTTCACGCGCGCGCTCGCAGGCGCGCAAAATCAACTAAACCCGGGAGAAGTTCGGCAACGGCCAATCGCCGCCGTCCTACACCCATCCCGACACGGTCTCACGACCGCGTGCCGCGAATCATACACCTCCCCCCCCGTCCTCCGCAAGCGAAATCACCCCCCTTTTTTAGGCTGTCCAATCGACTTTTTGTTTCACATTCAAACGATAACAAACTTGGACCATAAACATACCATCCTTCAACAAAACAAGCCATCCCATCCCCCTGCCCCCCCCATAAGCCGAGCCGTTTTACGGCATGATATTCGGATTTTGCCCCTTTTGGCCAATTCACGTCCCGCGAAGGGATTGTGGTTTTCCCCGGGCCATTCGCCCCCCCTGTGCGAAGTCGGAGGCCAAGCGGT
>JAZQOP010000032.1:0-1767 GCA_045627965.1 Kiritimatiellia bacterium
AGGGCTCCCTCGCCGCCACCGGCCGCGGCCACTGGACCGACAAGACCCTCCTACGCGCCCTCGCCCCCGTGCCCGCCGAGGTCCTCTTCGACCTGGAGACGCCCCCCACCCGCCTCCCGCATCCCAACACGATGCTCTTCCAGGCCTTCGACGCCGCCGGACGCCACCTCGAAGCCTTCGACTGGACCGTCTGCTCCATCGGCGGCGGCAACCTCGCCGACGCCGACGGCCACCCCGTCGCCCTTGCCGACCCCGTCCGCTACCCCGTCTCCTGCATCGCGCAGGCCATGGACTTCTGCCGGGCGAACGACCTGGCCTTCTGGCAATTCGTCGAGCAGGTCGAGCCGGGCCTCTGGCCCCGCCTCGACGCCATCTGGGAAGCCATGCGCGCCACCATCCAGGCGGGCCTCTCCTCCACGCAGATCATCCTCCCCGGCACCCTGGAGCTGGCCCGCCGCGCCGGCATCTTCCACTACCGCGCCCAGGCCCTCCCCGCCACCCGCCGCGACCTCGCCCTCCTCTCCGCCTACGCCCTGGCCACCGCCGAGGAAAACGCCGCCGGCGCCAACATCGTCACCGCCCCCTCCTGCGGCGCCGCCGGCGTCCTCCCCGCCGTCCTCTACTTCTACGAAAACGACGCCCGCGTCCCCCGCGCCCGCATCCTCCAGGCCCTGGCCACCGCCGGCCTCTTCGGCGCCTCCATCCGCGCCAACGCCACCGTCTCCGGCGCCGAGGCCGGCTGCCAGGCCGAAATCGGCTCCGCCTGCTCCATGGCCGCCGCCGCCGCCGCGCAGATCAACGGCGCAACCCTCTTCCAGATCGAGTATGCCGCCGAAATGGCCATGGAGCACAACCTCGGCCTCACCTGCGACCCCGTCGAAGGCTACGTCCAGATCCCCTGCATCGAACGCAACATGAACGCCGCCCTCCGCGCCGTCGAGGCCGCCAACGTCGCCCTCATCACCGACGGCCGCCACCTCATCAGCTTCGACGACGTCATCCAGGTCATGGCCTCCACCGGCCGCGACCTCCAGTCCGCCTACCGCGAAACCGCCACCGGTGGCCTCGCCCACCTCTGGCGCCAACGCATCGGCCAACGCATCGCAACCGCCCCACGCCCATGAGCACCTCCATCCCCAAGAACGACTTCCTCTGGTCCCACACCCGCCACGACATCTTCCAGCACTGCCTCCGGCGCTACTACTACGCCTACTACAAGGCCTGGGCCGGCTGGCTCCCCGACGCCCCCCCCGACGTCCGCCACTTCTACACCCTCAAGCGCCTCCTGACCCGCCACGACTGGGTCGCCGGCCACATCGCGCAGTCCGTCGCCCACATCCTCAAGAACGTCCCCCGCCCCGCCACCCCCGCCGCCCTCGCCGAAGCCATCGAGGCCGCCGAGGCCAAGCACATCGAGTTCATGCGCGAGGAGTTCCTCCATTCCCGCTCCGGCGCCTACCGCGCCGACCCCGTCCGCCTCGTCGGACTCGTCGAGCACGCCTACAACCTCCCCATCCCCCCCGAGGACTGGAAGCACGTCGTCGACTGCCTCCCCATCGCCCTCCGCCATTTCGCCGCCTCCCCCCTCGTCGCCAACCTCCTCGCCATGCCGCGCGAAAGGCTCATCGCCGTCGACCGCCCCATCGTCGCCATCCTCGGCGGCTTCAAGGTCCGCGCCCATCCCTCCCTCGTCGCCCTCGACGACGCCCACCTCCACCTCTACCACTGGGAGGCCCGTCCCGCCGCCTTCCCCCCCCCCCCCCCCCC
>JAZQOP010000033.1:0-6582 GCA_045627965.1 Kiritimatiellia bacterium
CGATTTTGGGGGATTTTTGGGGCGGTTCGGGGCCGGGAGGCGAAAAAACGCTTGAACCGGAGGGTGCGGACTCGTATCTTTTCCCGCGCCCGGCGGACGCGGTTGGTCCGGCGGTGCCGACGCGTATCCAGCCGACAGAGAAGAGGTGCCCCATGGCCATGATGATTTCCAAGTTCAACTCGCTGATCCGCTCCCGCCTGCTGTGGGGGCTGTTCCTCGTCGTGATCGTGCTGTCGTTCGTCGTCTGGGGCATGCCGAGCTGCAGCCGCACCGAACAGGCCGCCGACCGGACGGGGGCGCAGGGCGTGCTGGACGGCGAGGAGATCGGCAACGCCGAGTATGACCACGCCTACATGGGCGCCTACATCGACGTCCTGGTGCAGTACGGGCAGGATGCACAGCGCACGGAGCAGTTCCGGAGCCTCGTCCGCCAGATGGCCTGGCAGCGTCTTGCGCTGCAGCGCCAGGCGAAGGCCTGGGGCATCGTCGCCACGAAGGCGGAGGTCCAGCAGGCCATCGCCGCCAACTTTGCCGACGCCAACGGGCTGTTCAACCGCGACATCTACGACGCGTTCGTCCAGGCGCGCCTGGTGCCGAGCGGCATCACCGTCGGGCAGTTCGAGGCCTACCTCGCCGAGCAGCTCGTCCAGCAGAAGGTCCGCATGGTCGTCGTCCAGCAGGCGGTCGTCTCGCCGCTGGAGATCCGGCAGGCCTTCTCGACCTTCATGGACCGCTACACGGCCGACTACGCCGTCGTCGAGGCCGCGCCCATCGACGCCGCGCTGGCGATCACGGACGACGACGCCCGCGCCGCCTACGACGCCGATCCCTCCGCCTTCGACTTCCCCGAGCGCCGCGTCGCCACCTATGTGACCTTCGACCCCGCGGCCTTCGCCGACGCCGGGCAGGCCTTCGACGATGCCGAGGTGGAGGACTACTACAACGAGCACCTCGAGGAGTTCCAGCGCACCGTGGCCGCCGACGACGGCACGACGTCCGCCGAGGACATCCCCTTCGACGAGGCCCGCGACGACGTCCTGGCGGCCCTGCGCCGCAATGCCGCGCTGGAGCGCGCGGAAAACGCCGCCAACACCTTCGCCACGGCCGTGCTGCCCGCGCGCGACGGCACGATCCCCGTCTTCGGCGCCGTTGCGCAGGAGAAGGGCCTGGCCACCTCCACCACCCTGCCGTTCGCGCAGGGCGACAGCCCCGTCCCCGCGGCGGGCGCCGTCTTCGTCGCCGAGGCCTTCTCGCGCGACCTGGGCGCCTATGACGCGATCAGCGACGCCATCCTGGGCGCCGACGGCCTCTACTACATCCTCCATCTCGACGAGATCCAGGCCCCCCGCACCCCCGCCTTCGAGGAAGTCGCCGCCGCGGCCAACATCCAGGCCCGCGCCGCCGCGCTCGAAAAGGCCCTCGCGGAGAAGGCCGCCGCGGCCCGCGACGCCGTGCAGAAGGCCCTGGCCGGCGGCGCCACCTTTGCGTCGGCGGCGTCGGCGGCGGGCCTCGTCGCCGTCTCCCCCGACCCGTTCACGGGGCTTGAGGCGTTCCAGGCCGAGGACGCGGCCGTCCGCGCCCTGTCCGATGCGCTGGGGTCCTGCAACGTCGGCGAGCTGACCGAGCCCTTCGCCGTCCCGGGCGGGCTGGCCTTCGGGCTGCTCCGCGAGCGCGAAGCCGCCGACGAGGCGGCCAACGCGTCGGAGAAGGACGCCCTGGCCAACATCATCCGCCAGCAGCGCGCGCAGAGCGCCTTCGACGACTTCCTCTCGAAGCTCCTCGCCCCCGAACGCTTCACCGACCTGCATCCCGTGGCCGAGGTCGACGAGGACGCCGAAGAGCTCTCCGACGAGGACGTCGACGCGGCGGCGGCGGCCGAAGAAGCGGCCGAGGACTAGCCCGTCCCCTGCCCCGCGGCCTGTCCGCAGGGCCCGACCCTTTAGAAAGAACCCACAACCCAGGAGATCTCCATGATCGTCACCACCAAGGAACTTTTCGCGCACGCCTACGGCAAATATGCCATCGGCGCCTACAACATCAACAACCTGGAGCAGACGATGGGCCTGTTCCAGGGCAACGTCCGCGCCAAGGCCCCCTTCATCGTCCAGCTGTCCAAGGGCGCCCGCAAATACACGCACAAGAAGATGCTCGAGGCGATGATGATGACCGCCAACGACATCTTCCCCGAGGCCCTCTTCGCGGTCCACCTCGACCACGGCGACGAGGAGACGTGCATGGACTGCATCGAGTCCGGCGTCTACTCCTCCGTCATGATCGACGCCTCGATGTTCCCCTACGAGAAGAACATCGAGATCACCAGGCGCGTCGTCGAGGCCGCCCACGCCAAGGGGATCGTCGTCGAGGCCGAGCTGGGGCAGCTGAAGGGCGTCGAAGAGGACGTCAAGGCCGCCGAGCACGTCTACACCAACCCCGCGGAAGTCATCGACTTCGTCTCGAAGACCGGCTGCGACTCGCTCGCGTGCGCCATCGGCACCTCGCACGGGGCCTTCAAGTTCAACGGCGACCAGAAGCTCCGCTACGACATCCTCGAGGAAGTCCAGGCCAAGCTGCCGGGCTTCCCGCTGGTGATGCACGGCTCCTCCTCCGTTCCGCCGGGCGAGATCGCCCGCATCAACGCGGCGGGCGGGAACATCGCCGGCGCGAAGGGCGTCGACGCGACGCAGTTCCTCGGCGCGGCCAAGCGCGGCGTGACGAAGATCAACATCGACACCGACGGGCGCCTCGTCTGGACCCGCGTCCACCGCGAGTTCTTCCGCGACCAGCCGGCGAAGTTCGACCTGCGCGACCCGGGCAAGGTCTTCATGAAGGAATACGCCGACTTCATCTACGAGAAGGACTGCCTGCTCGGTTCCGCCTACCAGGCCGACGACGCCCGCGCCTACATCGCCGCCCACAAGAAGTAGGCCGGCAGGCGCGAGGCGCTTCGCACCGGGAGCCCCGTCCGCGGGGCTCCCCTTTTTTTGCGGCGGGTGCGGGCGGGGGGCGGGGCTGGCGTGGACGTCCGTTCCCGCGTCGGCCCGGGGGGGCGTGCCGATTTTGGGCGTGGCGGGCGCTTTTTTATCATCGCGTGCGCGCATGGGGTGTGGTAGGCTGGAGGGGTTATGGCAAAGAAGCGGAAAAATAGTGCGGAATCTGTTGTGCGGCGCGTAGGCCTGGGGATCGCGCTGCAGGTGGCGTGGATCTTGCTGCTGCTGGCGCTGGCGTCGTATTCGTACCGGGACGTCCCGATGGGCGGCTGCTCGCCGCTGAACGACCCCGTGCGGAATTTCATCGGTCCCGTGGGGGCGTATGCGGGCTGGGCGGTGTTCCAGGTGCTGGGGATCGTCGGCTTCGCGTTCCCGGCCATGCTGGCGGTGGCCGGCCTCATCCTCATCATGAAGCCCGAAAAGCGCATCTGGCCGCGGATTGCGTGGATGGCGGGGATGCTCGCCGCGCTGGCGATCCTGGCCGACATGCAGACGGGCTGGTGGAAGGACGTCCTGCAGCAGAAGCTGAACCTCGACGGGATGCCGGGCGGCTGGCTGGGCTGGGGGCTGGGGCGCGCGGCGTTGCAGTCGGTCATCGGTGGCGTCGGGACGGGGCTGCTGGCGACGGCGGTGCTGGTGGCGGGGTGCTTCTTCGTCTCGCAGACGCACCCGGCGGAGCTTTTCTCGATGCTGCGCGAAGGGTGGGGCGCGTGGAAGGAGCAGCGGCGGCGCCGCCGCGAAGAGGCCCTCGCCGACGCCGAGGAGCAGGCCAAGCTCCAGGAACGCATCGAACGCGAACGCCTGAAGACCGAGCGCGAGGAGCTGAAGAACGAAATCCTGCGCCGCAAGGAGGAGGATCGCCAGCGCAAGGAGGAGGAACGCCTGCAGCGCGAGGCCGAACGCCGCGCCCAGCAGGAGATGCGCGAGCAGGAACGCATCCGCCGCGAGCGCGAAGCCCAGGAACGGCAGCTCGAAAAGGAACGCCTCGCCGCCGCGAAGGCCGCCGAGAAGGCCGCCCAGGAGGAGGCCGCGCGCCGCGCCGAGCAGGAACGCCAGGCGGAACTGGAACGCCTGCGCCAGGAGGAGGTCGAACGCCAGGAGCGCCTGCGCGCCGAACAGGCCGAAAAGGCCCGCAAGCTCCGCGAGGAGGCCGAGAAGAAGCGCCGCGAGGACGAGGCCCGCCGCAAGGAGATCGCCGCCCGCGCCGCCGAAAAGGCCGCGAACGCCGCCGCGCAGGAGGCGCCCGAGCCGGAGCCGGCGCCGTCGTGGCAGCTGCCGCCGCTGAGCATGCTGCAGCCGGTCCCGGAGAACGCAGGGCAGGCGTGTATCGGGCCCGAGGAGCTGCAGAAGACGATCGAGACGATCGAAAGCACGCTCCGCCAGTTCGGGATCGAGGCGAAGGTCACCGCGGTCGAGCAGGGGCCCGTCGTCACGCGCTACGAGCTGCTGCCGGCGCCGGACGTCAAGGTCGAGCGCATCGCGAGCTACGCGGGCAACATCACGCTGGCCCTCAAGGCCGAAAGCGTGCGCGTCCAGGCGCCGATCCCCGGCAAGGGCGTCGTCGGCATCGAGGTGCCCCACCAGCACCCCAAGCCCGTCGTCATGCGCCAGCTGCTCGAAAGCCCCGTCTGGGCGACGAGCAAGGCGCGCCTGCCCCTGGCCCTCGGCCTCGACGTCGGCGGGCAGGTCCTGATGGCCGACCTGGCCAAGCTGCCCCACCTGCTGATCGCCGGCGCCACCGGCATGGGCAAGACGGTCTGCATGAACTCCCTGATCGCCGGCTTGCTGATGACCCGGACGCCGGAACAGCTGCGGCTGATCCTGGTCGACCCGAAGATCGTCGAGTTCGCCGACTACAACGGGCTGCCGCACCTGCTCATCCCCGTCATCAACGACGCCAAGAAGGTGCCGATCGGGCTGCAGTGGGCGCTGAACGAAATGACGCGGCGCTTCAAGCTCTTCCAGCGCGCCAAGGTGCGCGACATCGAAAGCTTCAACACGCGCCCGAAGGCCGTCCAGCAGTCGCTGTTCGACCTGGACGCGGCGGAGGCCGACTCCGAGGCCGAGCGCGAGGCGGCGCTGGCGCGCGAGGCCGGCGAGACGGTCGCCGAACAGGTCGCCAACGCGGAAAACGCGCGGCACGGGGCCACGTCGTCGCTGGCGCGCGTCATGCCCGCCAAGGACGGCGAGGAGCCGCTGCCGGAGACGATCCCCTACATCGTCATCATCGTCGACGAGCTGGCCGAGCTGATGGGCGTCGCGAAGAAGGAGATCGAGCCGATGATCCAGCGCATCACGCAGCTGGCGCGCGCCACGGGCATCCACATGGTGCTGGCGACGCAGCGGCCGGTGGTCGAGATCATCACGGGCACGATCAAGGCGAACGTCCCGGGGCGCGTCGCGTTCAAGGTCGCCCAGAAGAACGACTCGCGCGTCATCCTCGACCAGGAAGGCGCCGACAAGCTCGTGCCGAAGGGCGACATGCTCGCGGTCATCGGCACCAACAAGCTCATCCGCGCCCAGGGGGCCTGGACGAAGGACGAGGAGATCCGCGCGGTGGCCGACTTCTGGAAGGAGCAGGGCCAGCCGCGCTTCAACGAGGAGCTGCAGAACAAGATGGAAGGCAAGTCGCCCGACGCGGGCGGCAAGGGCGGCGACGACGACGGTGGGCGCGGCAACGGGGGTGGCGATGCCGACGTCGACGACGACGAGCAGGTCCTGCGCCAGGTCCTCGAAGTCATCCGCAGCAAGCGGCGCGCGAGCACGTCGGCGATCCAGCGGGCGCTGGGGCTGGGCTACAACCGCGCGGCCCGGATGATGGACATGCTGGAGGAGCGAGGCTACATCGGGCCCTCGAAGGGCGCCGCGCCGCGCGACATCCTGTTCGACGTCTCCCAGCCGTTCGACTGGGAGGAGGAGGCCCTCGACGGCGACGGCGGCGACCTGGACATCGATCTTGGCGGCGACGGCGGCGACGACGGGAGCGAGGAGTAAGGCGCGGGCGGAACCCGGGCCGCAAGACGGACAAGGTTGAGGACGGACGACGATGAGTACGATGGGCCAGACGTTGAGGGCGGCGCGCGAGCGCATGGGGCGGTCGATTTCGCAGGTGGCGGCGACGACGCACATCAAGCCCACGATCGTGGACGCGATGGAACGGGACGACTACAAGCGGCTCGTCGCCCCCACCTATGCCCGGGGCTTCTACAAGCTCTACTGCACGTTCCTGAACGTCGACCCCGAACCCTACATCGCCAACTACCTCGCCGCCGTCGAGGGCGGCCGCAAGTCCGCCGCCCACGGGGGCTTCTTCCGCAAGCTCTTCGGCAAAGGCCCCGACGAGGCCCCCTCCCCCTTCCGCCCGACGGCCAACGAACCGCCCGCCACCCATTCCGATCCCGTTCCGATCGACGAATCCGCCGGCCTGGACGCCCAGGACGCCTCCGAGGCCGAGACCGACGCCCCCGCCGACGCCCCCCAGGACGCGGAGGCTCCCGCCCCCGGCCCCGCCATCGAGGAAAATGCCGGCGCCGAGGACACCGAAGCCGCGGCCCCCGTCGGCGAGGAGCTCGAAGCCTTCGCCCCCGAGTCCGAC
>JAZQOP010000034.1:0-3421 GCA_045627965.1 Kiritimatiellia bacterium
CGCCCCCTGAAAAACACGCTTCCATTGCGTGGAAAAACCATCGAAACACGCTTCCATTGCGTGGAAAAACGGGGCAAACACGCTTCCATTGCGTAGAAGACGACACGCTTGCGGCAAAATGCGTCGTCACCGCCGCCGGCCGCCCGCCAACCTGCGGGGCGGTCTTGGCCCGTCCCACGCGCGTGAGCGGTCGCGCGCGCAAAAAAGTCTTGTTCCTGCCGCCCCTCCGGTGCTACGCTCGGCTCCGGTCGCATGCCGCGGCCGCGCAACCCTCCTGCCAACCAACGGAGCCCAAGATGAAATTCAACCGCCTCCTCGCCGCCCTGGCCGCCAGCCTCGCCCTGGCCGGCGCCGCCAACGCCGATGAAATCTACACCTACGTCGACACCGCCGACAACTACCCGGCCGGCCTCTCCACCGGCGACAACGGCGGCAACGGTGGCTTCAACCCCTGGACCATCGTCGCCGATTCCGGCTACGGATATGCCGGCTGCGGCATCTGGAGCACCGAACACACCGCCTTCACCTCCTACGCCGGCTTCGAGTCCAACGCCATCGGCCTCATCGGCAAGGGCGCCGGCGCCTCCGTCACCCTTTCCCGCCCCTTCACCCGCCCCCTCACCCCGGGCGAAAGCTTCTCCATCCAGATGGCCGTCGACTGGGACTGCGGCAGCGACCCGGATTCCCTCAAGGGCTTCGCCGTCGTCGCCGGCGGCCAGGACGTTGTCGTCGTCAACCATGACCCCTATCCCGGGCCCATGTCCGTCAACGGCAGCACCGACGGCGACGCCCTCCAGAACTACGGCACCGTCCCCATGACCTGGATCTTCACCGTCATCGACGCCACCCACCTCGCCGTCTACGGCACCGCCCGCGACGGCCTCTCCGACCCCTACGCCGAAACCCTCGCCGTCGACAACGCCTTCATCGACGGCTTCCGCCTCCAGTCCGCGCGCCAGGTCGACGAAAACGAGGACCACCGCCAGTCCTACTTCAACAACTTCGCCATCGAGGCCCTTTCCGAAATGCCCGAACCGGGCGCCTTCGAGAACCTCTCCGTCTCCTCCGTCGACAACAAGTATGCCATCAACGGCGCCACCGAGGACTTCACCTTCGTCATCACCCGCACCGGCGACACCTCCGCCGACCTCACCGTCGCCCTCGCCTCCGACAACATCTCCGTCCTCGAGCCCGAAGCCTCCTCCGTCGTCATCCCCGCCGGCGAAGCCTCCGTCGAGGTCGCCGCCACCGGCACCCTCCCCGAGGGCTCCGGCTCCTCCTACTTCCAGGCCGCCACCCTCACCGCCTCCGCCGACGGCTTCGTCCCCGCCTCCTTCGGCGTCAAGACCCCCTCCTTCCGCATGTCCGTCGAAAACAACGCCTACCTCTTCCACGACGCCACCCCCGTCAACTTCTGGGCCAACATCGACGACGACGGCTTCATCGTCGACCAGTCCCTCATCGCCATCGTCGGCGACGACGCCCTCGCCCTCTCCGGCGTCGACCCCATCCAGTGGAACGCCGAATCCGACCCCACCAACGCCTTCTACATGGCGGGCTCCGTCGCCCCCGCCGCCGTCGTCGGCACCTCCGGCGCCATCACCGTCCAGTTCGACGGCGTCGACATCATGCGCTGGTTCTTCACCGTCGTGCCCTACGACTTCGACCACATCGCCGGCCCCTCCGTCATCTATCCCGGCTCCACCGCCGACTACCAGCTCTTCTATCTCTTCGGCGAGGAAACCGCCGTCCAGCTCTCCTGCACCCCCGGCCTCGGCTCCTTCGACCCCGCCGAAATCACCCTCTCCCCCGACACCCTCGTCGACAACTTCGCCTTCACCGCCGGCCCCTCCACCGGCACCGCCACCATCGAGGTCGCCGACTACAACGGCCACTCCCTCTCCCACGACATCGAAATCGCCGAGCGCCCCGACTACGACTCCTTCGTCGCCTACGACTCCGCCAGCTTCTACCCCGACCTCGACTTCGCCCTCGACTTCCCCGGCAAGGGCTCCGAAGGCTTCCTCCCCTGGCAGGTTGTCCAGTCCGCCACCGAAGGCGAAAACTTCACCGGCGCCTACATCGGCGACATCGCCAGCCTCCCCGGCGCCATCCTCCGCGACAACGCCGCCATCGGCCTCTACGCCAACGGGACCGACGGCCCCACCTTCGAAATCTGCCGCCCCTTCGCCAACTCCCTCGCCGCCGGGCAGCGCTTCCACATCCTCTGGGCTCCCTCCTCCTCCGACGACGGCTCCAGCTGGGTCGCCCTCGTCCGCACCTGGGAAGGCCAGCACTACCCCCGCTTCAAGCTCTACTGCTCCGGCGGATACATCGGCTGCGACATCGAAGGCGTCACCAACGGCCTCTCCCTCTGGCAGGCCTCCGGCAATCCCGTCGCCATCGAGGTAGCCCGCGCCGCCGACGGCTCCGGCTACACCCTCTCCGCCGACGACGGCGCCGGCAACTCCTGGTCCTGCACCGTCCCCGAAGACACCCCCTACTGGGGCGACGAGCTCCAGGGCTTCGTCGCCGGCATCTGGAACTCCTACGCCAACGCCGCCCTCAACGAGGCCTACATCGCCCAGGACGAGCTCCCCGCCCCCGTCGCCTACATCGACGGCCCCTACGACGTCTACGCCGCCGGCACCCTCGACTACACCCTCGAGCTCGACCGCCTCGACGCCGACACCGCCTTCAACCTGTCGATCCTCGACGCCGACGAAAACGAATGCACCTGGGCCGTCCTCTCCCGGACCTCCCTCGTCGTCTCCGCCGACACCCTCGTCGCCGACTTCTCCGTCGAGCTCTCCTCCATCACCAACGGCGACTTCGTCATCTACGCCACCCCCGCCGACCCCTCCGCCGGCATCGGCGCCGCCGACTTCTACGTCGCCGTCGGCACCCCCTGGCTCGACCTCAAGACCCGCGACGAACAGTGGGAATACACCCTCGCCCCCGGCGCCACCGTCGAAATGGTCATCTACGCCTCCGACAACCACATCGGCAGCAGCTTCAAGCTCGCCAGCAGCGACCCCGCCGTCCTCGCCGTCCCCGCCGACTCCATCGACATCGTCGGCTCCGAGACGACCTTCGACGTCACCGTCCGCGGCCCCGGATTCGCCTCCATCGCCATCCTCGACGACGAAGACTCCGAGCTCAGCAGCTGGGGCATCACCATCCAGGCCAGCATCGTCCTCCCCGCCTTCTCCTTCACCAAGATCGACGGCAAGTCCACCCTCGTCTTCCCCTCCGGCACCCTCCCCGGCGGCTTCGGCCTCGCCTCGACCGGCGACCTCGTCTCCGGCACCTGGGCGCCCATGGCCGAAGGAACCGACTACTCCATCGACTCCGACGGCAACCTCCTCATCCCCGCCTCCGACCCCATCCGCTTCATCCGCCTCCAGGCCGCCGAATAGCC
>JAZQOP010000035.1:0-1500 GCA_045627965.1 Kiritimatiellia bacterium
TGCGCCCCGCAGTGTCCACCTTTTCCCGCAACCCGACCGCACACCCGCAGGAGGCCCCCCATGACCACGATCCCCCCCGACACCCGCACCGAGACCGACTCCCTCGGCCCTCGCGCCATCCCCGCCGGCGCCCTCTACGGCGCCCATGCCTCCCGTTCGCGCGAAAACTTCGCCGCCTTCGCCGCCTTCCCGCTACCGCCGGCCGTCTACCGCGCCATGGCGCTCCTCAAAAAGGCCTGCGCCACCGCCAACGAACGCCTCGGCGACCTGCCCGCGCCCCTCGCCCAGGCCATCCGCGACGCCTGCGACGGGGTCCTTTCGGGCGCCCATGCCGACGACCTCGCGCTGCCGTTCCTCCAGGCCGGCTCCGGCACCTCGGCCAACATGGCGCTGAACGAGGTCCTCGCCAACCTCGCCAACCGGGCCCTCGGCGAACCCCTCGGCACCAAGCGCCCCGTCCATCCCAACGACCACGTCAACATGGGGCAGTCGACCAACAACGTCTTCCCCTCGGCCGCCAAGCTGGCCACCCTTGGCGCGGCCGGCGCGCTCAAGGCCGCCGCCAAGGCCCTCGCCGACGCCCTCGCCGCCAAGGCCGGCGAATTCGCCGACGTCCTCAAGTCCGGCCGCACCCACCTCCAGGACGCCGTCCCCGTCACCCTCGGCCAGGAGTTCCACGCCTATTCCACCGCCATCGCCCGCGACATCGGACGCCTCGGCGCCGTCCTGCCGCGCCTGCGCCAGCTGGGCATCGGCGGCAACGCCGTCGGCACCGGCATCAACACGCGCCCCGCCTTCCGCGCCGAGATCGTCCGCGCCCTCAACGAGCTCCTCCCCATGCCCGGCGCCCCGTTCGAGGTCGCCGTCGACGGCATCTACGCCACGCAGTTCCTCACCGACTTCGCCGACTACATGGGGGCCGTCCGCGCCCTGGCGCTCGACATCCAGGTCATCGCCAACGACCTCCGCCTCCTGGCCTCCGGGCCGCGCACGGGCCTGGGCGAGATCGCCCTGCCCGCCGTCGAGCCGGGCTCCTCCATCATGCCGGGCAAGATCAACCCGTCGATCTGCGAGGCGGCCAACATGGCGTGCCTCCAGGTCCAGGGCCTCGACCACGCCGTCGCGCTCGCCTGCGGCGCCGCGCAGCTGGAGCTCAACACCCACATGCCGCTCATCGCCGCCGACGCCGTCGCCGCGACCGACCTCCTCGCCGCCGCCTGCCGGACGCTCGCGGAAAAGTGCGTCGCCGGCATCGCCGCGCGCCGCGACGTCTGCGCCCGACACCTCGAGGAATCCGCCGGCCTCCCCACCCTCCTCAACCCCGTCCTCGGCTACGACCGCGTCGCCGCCCTCGTCAAGGAATCCCTTGCCTCGGGCAAGACCCTCAAGGCCCTCGTCCTCGAAAAGGGCCTCCTCGACGCCCCCGCCTACGCCGACCTCCTCGCCCCGCCCCCCCCCCCCCCCCCCCCCCCCCCCCCCCCCCCCCCCGCCCCCCCCCGC
>JAZQOP010000036.1:0-16101 GCA_045627965.1 Kiritimatiellia bacterium
CCCGACTTCCGCCGTCAACCGCCGCTGCCCCTACGGCCGCCGCCTCCTCGGCGAAATTTCCTCCCCCGCGCGCCGCACCTTGTCCTTCGCCCTCGACGACCCCCGCGCCGACATTTCCGCCGACGCCCTGCGCCTCGACCCCGACGGCTCGACCTTCGACCTGGCAACCCCCTTCGGGAGCTTCTCCGCCCTCCGCCTCCCGCTTCCCGGACGCTACAACGTCGAAAATTTCCTCCTTGCGCTTTCCCTCGCCCTGCTTTCGGAGGCCCCCCTCGGCCCGATGCTCGCCGCCTTGCCGGCCCTCCACGGCGCGCCAGGCCGCATGCAGACCGTCCCTGACCCCCGCGGATCGCGCCGTTGTATCGTCGACTACGCCCACACCGACGACGCCCTGCGCAACGTCCTGGCGACCCTCCGCGAATCGACCCGTGGCCGCCTCTGGGTCGTCTTCGGATGCGGCGGCGACCGCGACCCGACCAAGCGCCCCCGCATGGGCGCCGTCGCCACGGAGCTGGCGGATGTCGCCATCGTGACCTCCGACAATCCGAGGTCCGAAAATCCCGGCGCCATCATTTCCGACATTCTGTCCGGCGTTGCGGCGTGCATGGCGGATGGCAAGGCCCGAGCCGAAGTGCTGGTGCAGGTGGACCGCGGCGGGGCGATTGCCCAGGCCGTCGCGAACATGGCGCCGGGCGATACGCTGCTGGTGGCGGGCAAGGGCCACGAGACGGGACAGCTGCAGAACGGCGTCGTGACGCCGTTCGACGATGCCGAAGTCCTGGCTCGGGTGTTGGCAAAGTAGGGCAAGTTTGACGTTTCAAGGGGGGGGGCATCGGTAAAACGGTTGACCAAATTGCCCATTGCACGCTTGTTCACGCTCTGTCGTTATGGACAATAGCGTGCATAGGCGGTTGTCATGATTTGAGAGGGATGAGCCATGAAAATTTTCTATTTTGCAACGAAACAATACGAGAAAGATGTTCGGAAGTCCGACCCGCATGGCGTCGCCGAACGCATAAAAGGGCAGCTTGAACATGGAGTGGTGGAGCCAGGGAAATACTTGAGCGACACACCTTTTTATCGTGTAAAAGACAAGGGGTGTCGCCACATCTTTTATGTTGAGAAACGCTGTGTGGAGAACCAATGGGTCAAGTGCTTTGTCGCCATGAGGGTCTTACGACATTCCGACAATCCGGACAAAGGGGAATATGAAAGGCTTTACGATTCAAATTATAAGCTGGAAGAACGAAAACGTAGGCTGGGCGTTAAGCAAATTCCTTGGAACAAAATTGAGCAACGCATAGGGATGAAGGAGTTGCCGGGGATAATTCATCAGCCGTTGTCGCAGGACGAGCGCAATTTCTGCGAGGCACCATCAGGTTTGGTGGCCGAGGTTCTAGATATCCCCGTGTACGAGTCATCGACATATGTTGACTTGTTGGGAGTTCACGCAACAAAACGGCTTTTACCGGATATCTGTCAGACGTTATATGATAAAATTATAGAAATTGAAAAGAACGCACCATCTGCCGTTTTTTCCCTGGAGCTACCTCATGCCCCAAACGATGAGGAATTATTATGCACCCACATCAAGGGGGATGCGGGGCATGGTTCATGGTTCATTTTAACCGTTGGCACCAAAGAAAACAACGAACAGTGGTTGCGTGACAACGATATTGATGAAACGCGTTTGCCCAATGCGGATGTTCTTATGCGCAAATGCAAGTGCAAGAAGGCTTATCCTGCCGGAGATTTGGAGGATGAGGGATGGTGGAGGGATGAAATTGAATCCGTCGATGCTAAGGACACAAATCAAGACTCAAACTTGAATCTAACTCCCGAGGAACTGAGTATCCTTGCACAGGGGCGGCCGAAATTCCCATTATTCATTTCCGGTCGTGCCGGGAGCGGCAAGTCAACGGTTTTACGCTATTTGTTTGCGGAATATTTTTTGCGCTATGTCCTCCAGGGGGAGAAAACGAAAGCCCCCCCTGTATACGTGTCCTATACGGATGAATTGGTTGAGAAAGCAAAAGCGTCGGTCAAGTCCATCCTCACCAGGAAAAAGAAATATCATGACAAGCTGATGAAAAGTATACCTGGCATTTCGAATTTGAAGGATTGGGTTGAAGATAAATTGAAAGGGATGTTTTTCTCTTTCCGTGACCTCTTGCGTGAGGCAATGGCGAAGGCGGACGCGAGTTCCTTGGGGCGCTTTGCGAAGTCCAATGATGTGGTTGAAAATGACAGATACATTTCATATTCAGACTTCAGAAAGGAATTTGAGTGTCAGTTCCATGGTGCAGAATTTGGGGCGGAGTTTTGCTGGCATATTATCAGGACATATATTAAGGGATGGGATAGCGAGCCGGATGGCTATCTCGAGCCTGAGGACTACACGGAAATTGGTCGGAAAAACCAAAGCGTAGCACAGGAGCATTATCAGAAAGTGTATAAAAATGTTTGGGAGGGATGGTACAAGTCAAAATACAGGGGGGGGGATGGCAAGGAATACTGGGACGACCAAGACCTGGTCCGTGAATATCTGAAGGTCGCCCGAAGTGAGGGCGGTGAAATGGCAACGGGCCTGTATTCTGGAATATTTTGCGATGAGGCGCAAGATTTTACCCAAGTTGAACTCGAGGCAATTCTGCGCTTGTCTATTTACTCAAAACGGCAGATCAAAAAGCAGGAGGAGTGGGAGGCATTGCCTTTTGCTTTTGCCGGAGACGAGTTTCAAACCATCAATCCAACGGGGTTCAGCTGGGACTCCATGAGGGCGAATTTTGGGAGAAAGATGGCGGAACTTATCGACTGCCCGAATGCACTTCATGAGCCGAAGCCGGCTTTGCTGGCGGTGAATTATCGGTCGGCCGCGGCCATTGTCCGATTTTGCAATTCATTGCTTTTGCTGAAAACAACCCGGTGCAAGGATGAAAATCCAAGTGCGCCCCAGGTGCCTTACTATTTGGTTGGAGGGGGCGGAGCCTATTATCTGCCATGCGATGAGAAAAAAGTCTGGGAGAGTTTACAGAAAAACGATGTCGCCATTATTGTCGCCGTGGATCAGGGACAGGATGCGAAGAAGTATCTTCAAGACAAACTTGAAAAACTGAATGTGTGGGAAGCACTGGACGAAGATCCCCAAAAGAAGTTGCAGCAGTTGGTGTTTTCCCCTGCTCAAATCAAGGGGATGGAACGTCCCAATGTTGCCCTTTTGGACTTCGATGGTACACAGGAGATGACGTTTGAGACATTGACCAGATGGTATCAACAGCGCCCAAACGACAAGGACGAGGACTACATTAAAAACAAGTATTTTTTGAACAATCTCTATGTGGCGGCCACTCGTGCGCAAAATAATTTGTACATATTGACGAATGACGTCGATTCGGCTGTTTGGGGTGTCGTACTGCGTCAAGGAGAGGCATTGCGCGAACAAATGCGCGAGAATCTTGAGGAATGGCGGGAAACGGAAGATGGGGACCCTGTGGGGGAGATGAGGAAGGGACAACTAAATGTAATTACAGATGCCAATGTTAGCTCTGCTGCAGAAGCGCATGAACGGCTGGGTATGAGCAACCATGACAGCGCCATACTGAAAGATGCTGCGGACTTTTGGGCCGAACGTGGGGATAGAAGCGGCGCAAAGCGTTGTATTGCATATTCTTGTCTATTTGAAAGAAAATATCTGGAGGCGGGGCGGTCGTTTGTTGACATTGAGAAGTGGACAGAGGCGATAGACGCATTTTGGAGCGGATATGATGGGGGTGGCGAAGAGGCACGAAAATGTCTGCAGGAACTTGCACGTATGCCCGAGGAGGGGGTGGGTGCTCGTCTTGAGCCGCAATTGGCAGGCATTGCGATTTTACCGAAGAAAACACTCCCTGAGGCAAGCAATGCCATAAAGGAATGTTGTGGGTTGTTTGAAGGTGCTTGCGGGGGGAGCCTGCAACGCAAGGCCCAAAAGACGGCAACTACATGGGGTAAGCTCTTGATGGAGGGGATTTTGGCTGGCTTGCCCAAGGTTGGTCCTGACAATGCACAGGAGGTTGATTCGCTCATAGAGATGGTCAAACGATGCCAAGCGGCGAAGTGTCCTGTCGATGCCCAAGAGCGACTGGGCCAATTGGCTTACGACGCCCAATTGTATCCTGGAGCTGCAGAACTGTGGGGCGAACTCAAGACAATGCAGGAGGACATCTGGAGAAGATATGCGCATGCAATGGCCGAGACATTGGGTTATCCGCGCTCTATCTCCTGGTGGGAGAAATGCAAGAAAGAAGGCTGGAAGGAGAAAATACTTGGGCCTTGGGATGCGGGAAGGCGAGGTGGCTTGGACGACGAAGAAAAGCGCTGTGTCCAGGCATTGCTTTTGGATCGCGCCAGGAGCTTGCTCGGCGATCATCCGGAAAATTGTGCGGCGGAAGTTTTGCGCAAGGCAGCCAAGGACTTGCATGATGCCCAAAAGGAGGATGAAGCCTTGTGGTGGGAGGGTTCGGCAAGCCAAAAGGAAGGCAAATACTACGAAGCGGGAGAACTTTTTGGCAGGGGAGGGCAGCTAAGTTCTGCCATTGACGCCTATTGGCTGGCCTATGCGCTGGATGATAACATCGAGGCCAAAAAGGCAATCCTGGCCTACAAGGAGAATGAAACGGTGAGGGAACGTCTGGAGGTAGAACTTCTTTTGATCGCGGATGGCGATGAAATCAACGGGCGCACATTCACCGAAAAATGCAAGAAATTGTGCGACCGATTCTATCGCGATTTAAAGAAAGCCGATAAAAGGATACTTGACGTTTGGGCGGAACAGTTGCGGGTTTGTTGGAAAAAGGTCAAAAAGGACAAAATCGAGCAAGCGGATTTCAAATGCCTGTGCTCCGTCGTTCGTCGCATTCCCAGCCAGTTCAATTTGAAGTTCAGCATGGACCTCGCAGAACTGGCTTATGACAGAGGGCTTTTTGAGGAGGCGGCAAAATGGTGGGACGAGTGTGACCAAAAGCCGAAGGAGTATTGGCATGCCAAGGCGAAATCCTCCGCATTCCCAGTCTCAATTCTCTATTGGAAGAAATCAGATCGGCAGGATTGGCGCCGAGAGGTGATGGCATTATTCCGTTCTGGACATGGCGAATTGATGGGCGAGGAAATGCAGTGTGCATTGGATGTCTTGTTGACATTCTATCATTCTGGGAATCTTCAGCAGGTTTGCGAAATGTTGGCCCCCGTTCTTCGTGGGGATATAAAACTCGATTTTGCCTCTTTGGAGACGAACCGTGCGCTTGAGGAAGCGCCTGGCTTGAAGCGCGTGTTAGCCGATATGGCGAATGTCTTGGAGTGTCGCGATGAGGTTGGGAACGAGAATTATAGGGCAGACTTTCGGAAGGACAAGGTCGCGGGTGGCGAGTTGTGGAATAAGTGGCTAGAGTTCAAGGGCAATACACTTCGATTTGCTCTGTTGGTGTATTGGGGGGCCCTGGTGGAAGGTTGTCGGTCAAAGGAGGATATTCAAAAGTATTACGACTGGACATGGAGAAGATGCGAAAAGGATACACCTCCACAGGCGCTGCAAGATTATCTGCAGGCATGCAAAGACTCTGGGCATGGGAAATTGGAGTTTTCGGCTTGGGATACGTTGATTGCTTTCGCGTTGACGGATGTGTCGTCAAAAACGACAAATGATAGCGAGGAGGGGGGAGATGTCGGTCCTTTGACGCAGGAAGTTCTTCCCGTACAGGAAGATGTTCACAAAATGGGCTGAGGAAAGGCTGCCCCATACGAATGGACAGGCAGACAAGGGAGGCGTAATGCCTGCTGGCGCGGGCGTTGGCGCGCTAGGTGGCGGGGAGGGCGCGGAGGGCGGCGGCGAGGGTGTCGTGGCCGATGGGGATGGCCTCGGCGGCGCGGTGGAAATCGAGGGTCCCGATGTGCCCGAGGGCGGGCGTGGCGAGGACGTCGGGGGGATTGGCGCGTAGGGCGGAGGCGGCGATTTGCGATTCGGCGATGCGGATGGCGCGCATGACGATGTTGGGCGCGCCGTCGAGCGGGAAGGGACGCGGCAGGACGGGCGGCGTGGCGATGGCGTCGGCGGAGACGTCGACGGCAATGACGCGGTCGGCGCCGAGGGCTTGCGCGGCGGCGACGGGCACGGGGTCGACGAGGCCGCCGTCGACGAGCGTATGGCCGTCGATTTCGACGGGCGTGAAGATGCCGGGGATGGCGATGGAGGCGCGTATGGCGGGGACGAGGGGGCCGGAGGAAAGGACGACGGGGGTGCCGGTGTGGAGGTCGGTGGCGACGCAGGCGAAGGGGATGGGGAGCTCCTCGAAGGTCGCGACGCCAAGGAGGTCCTCGACGGTGCGCATGACGCGGCGGGCCTTGGTGATGCCGGCGACGGATGGGGAGACCTCGAAGAAGAAGGCGATGGCCTTGGCCCAGGTGTCGAGGCGGCGGGTGGCGTCGAGAAGCTGCTTGTAGCGGTTGGCGGCAAGAAAGGCGCCGACGAGCGCGCCCATGGACGTGCCGGCGATGCAGGCCGGGACGATGCCGCGTTCCCGCAGGGCGGTCCAGGCGCCGAGGTGGGCCCATCCGCGGGCGCCGTCGGAGCCGAGGGCCAGGCCGACGCGCGCGGCTTGCAGGTCGCGCAGGGCGAGGGGGGCGGTGGGGGCGGGTTTTCGGGTTTGCGGCCGGGTGGCGCGGGGCAATGGTCGCGAAAAAGTGGCAAAATGTCGAATTTATGGGTTGCGAACGGGGAAAAGAGGATGTATTTTTCACGAAGTTTTTGGAATTACGGATTTATGGACTCTAAAAACGCGCAAAAAAATGTAAAAAGCGGAGCCGAATGGCTGATCGCCGGCTTGGAGAAGGCCGGCGTATCGGTCGTGTTTGGCGTGCCGGGGGGGATGGCGATTCCGCTGTATGATGCGCTGTATGCGCACCGGGATACGATCCGTTTTGTGCTGTCGCGGCATGAGCAGGGGGCGGCCCACGCGGCAGATGGATACGCGCGCGCGACGGGGAAGCTGGCGGCGGTACTGGTGACGGGGGGGCCCGGCGCGACGAATACGGCCACGGGGATCATGACGGCCTACATGGATAGCGTGCCGATGGTCGTGGTGACGGGGCAGAGCGACCGCGCACGCCTGGGCAAGGATGCCTTCCAGGAGACGGATGTCTTCAATTTGATGATGCCGATCGTGAAGCACAGCTACCTGGTGAAGTCGGCGGCGGACATGCCGCGCGTGGTCGCGGAGGCGTGCCATATCGCGACGACGGGGCGTCCGGGGCCGGTGCTGCTGGACGTGCCGCGGGATGTCGCGGAGGAACTGGCGGAGGGGCCCGCCGACGGCGAAGAGGTCGCCATGTCGCTGCCGGGCTACCACCCGGAACGCCGGGGCTACGGTCCGGCGGCGTTGGCGGAGATGGCGGCGGCGCTGAAGGGCGCGCGGCGCCCGGTCATTTTGGCGGGGCACGGGGTGGCGATTGCCGGGGCCTCGGCGGCGTTGCTGGTGCTGGCGGAACGGCTGGAGGCGCCGGTGGCGACGACGTTGCTGGGGAAGGGGACGTTCCCGGATGGCCACCGCCTGTGCGTCGGCATGCCCGGGGTCTACGGGTGCGCGACGGCGAATTATGCGCTGTCGGAGTGCGACGTGCTGCTGGCGGTGGGGGCGCGCCTGGACGAGCGCGTGCTGGCGATGCCGGAACGCTTCGGCCGCGACGCGACGATCATCCATGTCGACGCCGATGCGTCGGAATTCGGCAAGCTGGTCCATCCGGCCATCCGTTGCGCGGGCGATGCGCGGAGCGTCCTGGAGGACCTGCTGCCGCTGGCGGAGCGGTGCGACGACGCGGACTGGCTGCGGAGGCTGGCGGCGTGCCGCCGGCGTTTCGCGTCCGCGCCGTCCGCCACGAAGGCCGCGGGGGGGATCCGGCCGCTGGCCGTCCTGCAGGAGTTGCAACGGTGTGCGGGCGCGCGGGCGATCCTGGCGACCGACGTGGGCCTGCACCAGATGTGGGCGGCGCAGGCCTGGACGTGCGACGAGCCGAACCGCTTCTTGACGAGCGGCGGGGCGGGGACGATGGGCTTCGGGCTGCCGGCGGCGATCGGCGCCCAGCTGGGCTGCCCGGACCGGCCGGTCCTGGCGGTGGTGGGCGACGGGGGCTTCCAGATGACGCTGTGCGAGCTCGCGACGCTCGTGACCCAGAAGCTCCCGGTCAAGATCTTCGTGATGAACAACCATACGCTCGGGATGGTCCGCCAGCTGCAGGACATCTTCCGGGACGGCCGCTTCAGCGGGGTGGAGCTGGCGGGCAACCCGGACTTTGCGGCGGTGGCGAAGGCTTACGGGGCGACGGGGCTGGCGTTGCGGCGGCATGCGGACATCCGCAAGGTGATCCGGAAGGCGCTGGCGACGGACGGCCCCGTGGTGGTGAACGTCGAGACGGTGCGCGGCGAGGAGGTCTTCCCCATCGTGCCGCCGGGCCATGCCCTTCACGAGATGGTCTTCGAGCGCCCGCAACGGGGGCGCGGCCGCCCGTCGCGCAGCCAGGCCGCCGAGGAGGCCGCGATGGCGGTCACCGACATCCGCCAGGAGGTCCGCCGATGAACGCTTCCGCACCGCGCCGCACCGTCCGCAACCTGTCCATCTACGTCGCCAACCGGCCGGGCGCGCTGGCGCGCATCGCCCAGACGTTTTCGCGGCGCGGCTTCAACATCGATTCGCTCGTGGTGTCCGCGGGCGCCAAGCCGGGCTTTTCGCGGATGACGATCACGGCGGACGGCGACGAGGCCGGCTGGGAGCAGATCGTCGCGCAATGCTCGAAGCTGGTGGACGTGATTGCGTGCCGCTGCCACGAGGATGCCGACGCGGTCGTCCGCGAGCTGGCCCTGGTGAAGATCCGCGTGGACGCCGCCGGCCGCGCGGAGGCGCTGCAGATTGCCGACCATTTCCGCGCCAAGACCATGGACCTGACCGAGACGTCCATGATCCTGCAGGCGACCGGCTCCCCGTCGAAGCTCGACGCGATGGTGGGGCTGCTGCGCAAGTTCGACATTGTCGAGCTCGTCCGCACGGGCAAGGTGCTGATGGCCCGCGGCGAAGAGGAAACCTGAACCATTTTTTGGAGCACAGAAAGGTCCACGCCATGTCCCTGATCGATCGGTTCGTCACCCAGTCCAAGTTCGACTCCTACGAGGAATTTTACGAAAAGTTCCGCATCTTGGTGCCGGAGAACTTCAATTTTGCCTATGACGTGGTGGATGCGTATGCGGCGGAGGAGCCGCGGCGTCGCGCGCTGGTGTGGTGCAACGACCACGGCGAGGACCGGGCCATCGACTTTGGCGAGCTGAAGGCGCTGACGGACGGGGCGGCGCAGTTCTTCCTGGACGCGGGCATCCGCAAGGGCGACGCGGTGATGCTGCTGCTGAAGGGGCGCTACGAGTTCTGGATTGCGCTGGTGGGGCTGCACAAGATCGGGGCGCTGGCGATTCCGGCGTCGCACATGCTCAAGTCGCACGACCTGGTCTACCGCTATGCGCTGGCGGACGTGAAGCTGGCGCTGTGCTGCGACGACGAGGGCGTCCGGGCCGAGGTGGCGAAGGCGGCGGCGTCGCCGGAGCTGAAGGCGGCGCCGAAGCTGGCGACGCTCCACGCGGCGCCGGAGGGCTGGCTGGCGCTGCACGACGCCATCGATGCCTATGCCGGCGGCTTTTCGCGGCCGACGGGGGCGGCGGCGACGCGCAACGACGACCCGATGCTGGGCTACTTCACGAGCGGGACCAGCGGCGAGCCGAAGCTGGTGCTGCACAGCTTCACCTATCCGCTGGGGCACATCACGACCGCGCGCTACTGGCAGAACGTGCGCGACGGCGGCCTGCACTACACCGTCGCCGACACGGGCTGGGCCAAGACCGCCTGGGGCAAGATCTACGGGCAGTGGATTTGCGGGTCGGCGATCTTCATCCACGACTACGACCGCTTCAATGCGCAGCGCACGCTCGAGGTCTGCGCCAAGTACAAGGTTACGACGTTCTGCGCGCCGGCGACGGTCTACCGGTTCCTGGCGAAGGAGGACATGTCGCAGTACGACTTTTCGACGCTGGAATATGCCGCGATGGCCGGCGAACCGCTCAATCCCGAGGTCTACAACCGCTTCCTGTCGGCGACGGGCCTGCGCCTGATGGAAGGTTTCGGGCAGACCGAAAGCTGCGTGATCCTGGCGAATTTCAGCTGGATGGACCCCAAGCCGGGGTCGGTGGGGCGCGCGTCGCCGGTCTACCGCGTGAAGCTGCTCAAGGAGGACGGGACGTTTGCCGAGGAGGGCGAGAGCGGCGAGGTCGTCATCCCGATGGACCAGGGGCATCCGGCGGGCCTGACGATCGGCTATCTCAAGAACGACGAGGCGACGCAGAACGTCTTCCGCGACGGCTTCTACCATACCGGGGACATCGCGTGGCGCGACGCGGACGGCTACTACTGGTATGTCGGGCGCAACGACGACCTGATCAAGTCGTCGGGCTACCGCGTCGGGCCTTTCGAGGTCGAGAGCGCGCTGGTGGCGCATCCGGCGGTGCTCGAGGCGGCGGTGACGGGGCTGCCGGATCCCGACCGCGGGCAGATCGTCAAGGCGACGGTGGTGCTCGTCAAGGGCGCCGAGCCGAGCGAGGCGCTGGTCAAGGAGCTGCAGGACTTCGTGAAGAAGGAGACGGCGCCCTACAAGTATCCGCGCAAGATCGAGTTCGTGGCCGAACTGCCGAAGACGACGAGCGGGAAGATTCGCCGCACCGAGATTCGGCGCCGCGACATCGAGCGCCTGCGCGCCGAGCAGCAGGCGGCGGCGAAGTAGGGGCGGGCGTCGCGGGACGTGAAGGCCGCGTTTTCCATGCGGGGCGCCGTGCTGGCGCTGGCGTCGGGCGCGGCCTGTGCGGCGGCGTTCCCGTCGGTCGTGGCGCATGGCGTGCACGACGGCGTCGGGGCGGCGGCCGGCGTCGTGTCGCTGGCGCTGCTGTTCTGCCTCCCGCGCCTTTTGAAGCCGAAGGGGGCGATGCTGTGGGGGTTCGTGGCGGCGTTCCTGGGACGGCTGGCGACGCTGTGGTGGGTGACGGGCGTGTCGGCCGCCGGGTGGGTCGTGCTGTCGGCGGCGTGCGCCGTCTTCGTGCTGCCGGCGATCCGCTACGCATCGGTTCACGCGCCCACGACGTCGTCGCACGGGCCGTTCCGCTGGGTGTGGCAGACGGCGTTGCTCTACACGGCGGGCGAGGCGCTGCTGGCGTATGTCGTCGGCGGATTCCCCTGGAACCGGATGGCGGCGGCGGCGGCCTCGTGGCGTTCGCTGGCGCAGCTGGCCGAATTCGGCGGCGAGCCGCTGCTGACGGGCTGGATGGCGCTGGCGGGGACGGCCCTGGCGGCGCTGGCGGTGGGCGCGGGGCATCCGTTCCGGCGGCGTGCGGCGGCGTTGGGCGTGCTGGCGGCGCTGGCGCTGGCGGCGGGGGGCGGGGCATGGCGGCTGGCGCAGGTCGAGCGGGCGCTGGCGGCGCCGGACTACGCCGCCGAGACGTTGCGCGTGGCGATGGTGCAGCCGGCGATCCCGCAGCCCGACAAGTGGTCGGCGGCCAAGGTCGAGATGATCTATGAGCGGATCGACCGCCTGACGCGCGAGGCCGTCGGGGACGAGGCGTTTGCGCCCGAGCTGGTCATTTGGCCGGAGGCGGCGCTGCCGGACGAGACCTTGAGCTCCGACCGGTCGATCGCCTTCGTCAAGCGGATGCAGGCGCTGCCGCCGGCGGCGGGCGGAAGCGCGGCGTCGCTCCTGACGGGCTCGCTCGACATCGTCTGGCGCCTGAGCTCCGACCAGGACGACCACGACTACACGAACGCCGCCCTCCTCTTCGGCGAGGGGATGAAAGAGCCGGTGGCGCTCCTGGGCAACTACGCCAAGCGCAAGCTCGTCATCGTCGGCGAATATACGCCGCTGCTCTGCCTGCTGCCGACGCGCATCCAGGAGCGGCTGGCCATCCGCTTCGGCCTCCCTCTGTCGATTACGGCGGGGACGTCGACCGGACGCTTCCGCCTGCCCCGCAAGGAGTGGTTCTTTTCGCCGCTGATCTGCTTCGAGGACATCTTCCCCGGGCTCGCACGCGACGATGTCGCCGCCGGCGCGATGTTCCTTGTGACCCTGACGAACGACGCCTGGTTCGACGAGGTCTGCTGCCCCGCACAGCACGCGCTGAACGCCTCGCTGCGCACGATCGAGACCCGGCGTCCGCTGCTGCGCTGCGCCAACACGGGCTGGACCTGCCAGATCGATCCGGCGGGGCGGTTCGTCGACCTCCTGGAGTCGCCGGACTCCTTCTCCGAGGGGGTCTTGCGCGTGGAGGTCCCGATTGCCGCGAATCCGCCCCGGACGCTCTTTGTCCGTTTCGGCTATTTGCTCGATCCGGCCCTGGCGGCCTTTGCCGTCGGACAGCTCCTCGTCCTGTGGACCCGCCGCTGGCTTCAGCGCCGCAAGCGCCTCGCAACCGCCTGAAAAGCCGAATGGGACGGGATGGGGGCGGCCCTTGGAGAAGTGGTTAGTGATTAGTGGTTAGTGATCAGTGGTTAGTGGTTAGTGGGCGGGGCATGGGGCGAGGGATTCGACCACTGTGCGAGAGAACGCATGAAAAGCCGAATCATTGGGAAGGAACGGCGAATTCGGTAGGGGCCGACCCCCGGGCGGCCCGCGACGGGAGGAAAAGCCGCACCATGGAGAATGGCGGCCATTAGGCTGTTCATTCGGCGTTCATGCGCGGCCGCAGGGAAGCCGAATGCGGCCCGCTCGGAGAGCGGCCCCTACCGAATGGGGCTTTTTTGGGGGAATGAAATTCGACGGGTATGCGAATCCGCACGGGGGGCGAATGGAGGGGCGGGACGGGATGGACATTCGGGCATCATGCGGGGTTGAGGCATTCTAGTGGCCCGAGGGCGTGATTTTTCGGTGGAACATTCAAACCGCGGTTTTTGGGCGCCGCCAGAGGCGCCGAATCGTTTGGGGTTGCTTTTTTTGTTATTTTGTATAGAATCCAAGACGAAAAAAGACGTCACCTGGTGAAAGGTGGGCGAGCGGACGGCGGGTATGTCGGTGGTCCACTGGACATGTTGACGGGAGAAGGAAAAACAGGAGAGAACGATGAAAAGCGGAATGATGTCGATGATGAAGGTGGCGGTTTTGGCGGCGGCGGCGGTCGCGCTGGTGGCGCGGCCGGCGGTGGCCAGCGACGTGGTGGTGCTGCCCGGCGGCGTGTCGCTGGAGATGCTGCGCATTCCTGGTGTGGAATGGAGCATGGGCCAATACGAAGTGACGCAGGCGCAGTGGGAGGCGGTGATGGGGGGGAATTCGTCGCATTTCAAGGGGGCGGACCGGCCAGTGGAGAACGTGAGCTGGTACGACTGCCAGGAGTTCGTCAAGAAGCTGAATGCGTTGCCAGCGGTGCAGGAGTCGGGGGTGACCTATCGGTTGCCGACGGAAGAGGAGTGGGAGTATGCCTGCCGGGCGGGGAGCACGGGGGACTACTGCAAGCTGGCGGACGGGACGGAGATCACGGAGGGGACGTTGGAGCGGGTGGCGTGGTATCGCGGCAACAGCGGACGCGAGTCGCATCCGGTGGGCCAGAAGGAGCCGAATGCGTGGGGGCTCTACGACATGCACGGGAACGTGTGGGAGTGGACAGCGACGGACGCTGGCGGGCCCCGCGTGCTTCGCAGCGGCGCTTGGAACCGCAAAGCGGACGACTGCACGGCCGACACCCGGCGCGGGAACGATCCGGTCAATCGGAGCTACAACCTCGGCTTCCGCCTTGTTGCGGAGGATTGAGCGGCCCGCGACGGGGCGGGAAGCCGCGGCATGGCGAAGGGCGGCCATTAGGCTGTTCATTCGACATTCTTGCGGGGCCGCAGGCAAGCCGAATGCGGCCCGCTCGGAGAGCGGACCCTACCGAATGGGGCTTTACAAGGGGATGAAATTCGACGGTTATGCGAATCCGCACGGGGGGCGAATGGGGGGCTTGCAAGGCATTTTCCTCTTGTGCGGGAGGTGGAAGATGCGTAGAGTTCCGTCCGTTATAAATCTTTGTGAATATCGGGAATGGCAAGATGGGACGGATGGGCCGGTGGATGTGCGTGGCGGCGGCGTGGGCCGCGGTTTTCCTGGGGACGGGCGTGGTGCAGGCGGAAGAAATCCGCACGACGCAGTTCGAGGTGGGCTACATCGACAGCGCGCCGAAGAAGGGGACGGCGGAGACGGTGCTGTTCGGGCAGGGGTCGTCGTCGGTTGCGAAAATTCTGCTGAACGCGGATGGTTCGGAATGTCGCGCGATCGTCGGGATGCCGGATGTGCTGCGCGAGCTGGATGCGGACACGGTGACGGGCCTGGTGGCGACGTTCGAGGCGCAGATCGGCGGCTATTCGGGCGAGGGGCTCCGGATGTATGCGATCGAGGGCGGGACGAAGCTGGGGCGGCGGCGCTGGGAGGATTGCCCGGATCCGGGCACGGATCCGCCGCTGCTGGCGAACGGGCCGAGCTGGGCCTGGGCGGACGGTCCGGCGAATCCGAACGATGCGGGATATGCCCGCACGGCGTGGAGCCGTCCGAACGTGCTTTGCACGAACGGCGCGGCGGCGGGCCCGTGGTATGGAGGGGCGTATGCGACGGCGGTCGTCGACGTGGAGGCGGGGACGGCGACGTTCGACATGGCGGCGCTGTGGCGGGATCCGGTGGCGCGCGGCTATCTGCTGTCGAACGGCGCGATGTGCGTGATGGACCCGGCGTGCTGGCCGGCGGTGCTGGCGTCGGGTTCGATGCCGCGCGTGAACCTCTACCGTCCGGATCCGGACGTCGAGGACGGCGGCCACCGTTCGTCGATGACGATCTGTACGGGCGAGGCGCCGGTGCCGGCCGTCCGTCCGGCGTTCGTGTCGATTTCCGTGGATGCGGCGGCGGGGACGGTGTCGATTGCGGCGACGGGGCTGGAGGGGCAAAAGGCGTATGGCCTGTTCGGCGCGGAGTCGCTGGCCGGGGCGGCGTCCTGGACGCGCCTGGCGGCGATGCCGCCGGACGGGGCTTGCACGCTGGAGGTGCCGGATGCCGAGGTGCGATTCTTCCGCCTGCGGGAGGAGGCGCCCGGTCCGTAGTTTCCGGGGTCCGGCGCGCAGAGAAAAAGCCGGCGGGGGCGGATTTGGGCTCGCCATGGGGAGGGGGCGGGGCTAGGATAGGAGGACGCGGCATTTTGCACTCCCCAGATCCCGCCCGGCCGCGTGGCATCCGATTTCAAACGAAGGAACGCACGAGATGAGCGATATTCAAGCCTACGAGAAGACAGCGCGCGAAGTGTTGGAGACGTTGCTGAAGTATTTGGAGTTCGATGATGCGAAGGTGACGTCGACGCTGGACGACGACGCGACGGACCCGCAGATCCTGTTCGACGTGGAGACGGAGGCCTCGGGGCGGCTGATCGGGCGGACGTCGTCGACGCTGGATGCGCTGCAGTTCCTGCTGAACCGGCTGCTGTCGCGGACGGACGAGAAGATGCCGTATTGCGTGGTGGACACGGCGGGATACCGTGCGCGCCGCCGCGAGAAGCTGGTGGAGGACGCGCTGGCGGCGCTGGAGCAGGTCCGTTCCTCGGGCCGTGCGTGGCGGCTGCCGCTGCTGAACGCGATGGACCGGCGCGTGGTGCACCATGCGTTGCGCGACTATCCGGACGTCGAGACCCACTCGGAGGAGGAGGACCGCCTGGGGCGCAAGCGGATCGTGATTTCGCCGGTGGCGGCTGCGCCGGAGGCCGAGGCGGCCGTGGAGCCGGCGGCGGAGGTCGCGCCGGAGGCGCCGGATGCGGCGGAGGCCGAGGCGGCGCCGGAGGCGTAAGGGCCGGCCAAGGAGCGGCGTCCCGGCGGGACCGGGGCGCCGTTTTTGCATCCGGAGGGGCGGCGGGATGCGACGGCGGCGGAGGAGGTCGTGACGATGGCAGGGAAGGTCGAATCGGTGGTGCTGGTGGACGCGGAGGATCGCGAGGTCGGCCGCGCGGAGAAGTTGTGGGCGCACCGGGGCGGCGGGGTGCGGCACAGGGCGTTT
>JAZQOP010000037.1:0-3381 GCA_045627965.1 Kiritimatiellia bacterium
CCCGTCCTCTCCGCCAGCGAAGGCGCCTTCGACGGCACGACCTTCTCCTTCACCCCCGACGCCGAAGGCCTCGTCGAGATCCTCCTGACCGCCAGCAACGACATGGGCTCCTCCCAGACGACGCTCTCCATCGACGTAGCCCCCGCGCCCCTCGTCGCCCCCGTCGCCCTCCCCGCCACCCAGATCGGCTCCGTATCCTTCGTCGCCAACTGGGAGCCCGTCGCCGGCGCCTCCTCCTACTTCCTCAACGTCGTCGAAGGCAAGGGCGACGACCCCACCCCCGTCGACCTCGTCACCGACGCCTTGACCAAGGACAACTTCACCGCCACCGGCAACACCTACAAGGACTTCGCCGACGTTTCAGCCACCTCCGACGCCCTCTACGCCGGCCAAAGCGCCGCCGACCACGACGCCATCCAGCTCCGCACCAAGAACTCCGTCGAAGGCATCGTCGCCACCTCCTCCGGCGGCACCCTCAAGGCGGTCCGCATCGCCTGGAACTCCAACACCACCTCGACCCGCATCCTCGACGTCTACGCCTCCGACACCCCCTACGCCTCCGCCGCCGACCTCTACGCCACCAGCAAGCAGGGCACCCTCGTCGGCTCCCTCGCCTTCGCCAACGACGAAACCGAAATCGTCCTCTCCGACGCCTACGCCTACGTCGGCCTCCGCTCCCGCACCGGCGCCCTCTACCTCGACTCCGTCGAAATCGACTGGGCCCCGGCCGCCAAGGCCTCCCGCGCGGAAGGCGACGTCGTCCTCTCCCAGGACGTCGGCAACGTCACCAGCTACCTCGTCACCGGCCTCTCCCCCCTGACGGAGTATTCCTACAACGTCGCCGCCATCCGCTCCGGCGTCACCAGCGAGGTCTCCAACGTCATCTCCCTCCAGACCACCGACGGCCCCGCCGCCCCCGCCTGGGGCGACATCCCCGCTCAGTCCGCCATCATCGGCGAACTCTTCACCCTCGACCTCGCCCCCTACGTCTCCGGCTCCCCCGCCCCCGTCCTCTCCGCCAGCGAAGGCGCCTTCGACGGCACGACCTTCTCCTTCACCCCCGATGCCGAGGGCCTCGTCGAAATCGTCCTGACCGCCAGCAACGAGACCGGCTCCGTCCAGACAACGCTCTCCATCGACGTCGCCGCCGCCCCCATCCTCGTCCCCGTCCTCGAAGCCGCCAACATCACGGCCAGCTCCTTCGACATCTCCTGGACCGCCTGCACCGGCGCCTCCTCCTACCAGCTCCAGATCGCCTCCGACCCCGCCTTCTCCCCTGGCGGCCCCGGCGGCTCGGCCATCGTCTTCTCCAACGCCGCCGAATCCGCCACCGCCCCCGAAGGCTGGGTCTACGACATCAGCTCCATCTCCTCCTCCTACCTCATCCTCGGCGACTCCACCCAGCGCGTCATCACCCCCTCCTTCGACCTCTCGGCCTTCACCGACCTCTCCCTCCGCCTCATGATCCGCACCTACGGCGGCTCCTCCGCCCCCTCCCTCACCGTCTCCGCCTCCACCGACGGCGGCGCCACCTGGTCCGTCGTCGACGCCCTCGTCGCCCCCTCCAAGACCATGACGGCCCTCGACCTCGACCTCTCCGCCTACGCCGGCGCCTCCTGCCTCGCCCTCAAGTTCACCGACGAGGACGCCTCCGGCAACCAGGGCGTCGGCTTCCGCGCCATCGTCCTCTCCGGCACCCAGGCCGGCGGCGACGGCTCCATCCTCGTCGACGAAACCCTCGCCGCGAACGCCTACGCCGCCTCCGGCTTCGACCCCGAAACCACCTACTACGTCCGCGCCCGCGTCCTGCCCGACGGCGAATGGTCCGACGTCCTCCCCGTCACCACCTCCGGCGACGGCCCCACCCCCGTCGCCATACCCATCGCCAGCTTCGTCTACACCAACGGCGCCCTCGTCAGCGTCACCCTCGAAGACGGCACCGTCATGACCGGCGGCTTCACCTACTCCACCGACCTCGACACCTGGTCCGACGACGCCTCCATCAGCACCAACGCCATCTGGTTCCTCCGCGTCGGCAACCCCCCGGCTGTCGACTAGCCCCGGCCCCAAGACGCCAGCAGGCGGCGCCCATCGGCGCCGCCTGCTTTTTTTCGCCCCCAGCCCCCCACCCCGCCCCTGCTTCCCCTCCCCCACCCCCGCCAGCGCACGCGGCAAAATCCCGTGCAACGCGGCAATCAGCACCCCGTAGTTCACCACGGGCACCCCGGCGGCGCGGACCTCCTCCAGCCGCGCCAGCATCTCCCGGCGCGTCAGCATGCAGGCCCCGCAGTGCACCACCAGAGCAAACGACGCCAGATCCTCCGGCCACCCCTTCCCCGCATAGTGGACGAACTCCAGGTCCTTCCCCGTCTTCTCGCGCAGCCAGCGTGGGATCTTCACGCTCCCGATGTCATCCTCCAGCCGGTGGTGCGTGCACGCCTCCGCCACCAGCACGCGGTCCCCGTCCCGCAGCCGCCCCACCGCCGCCGCCCCGGCCGACAGCGTCGCCAAATCCCCCTTGAGACGCGCCAGCAAGATCGAAAACGACGTCAGCGGAACCCCTGCCGGCACCATCGCCGACACCCTCCCGAAGACCTGCGAATCCGTCACCACCAGGTCCGGCGGGCGCTTCAGCGCCGCCAGGACGCCTTCCAGCTCGTCCGGCTGGACAACGACCGCCGTCGCATGGGCATCCAGCGCATCGCGCACCGCCTGCTGCTGCGGCAGGATCAGCCGCCCTTTCGGCGCCGAGGAGTCCACAGGAGCCACCAGCACGACGACCGCGCCCGGACCCGGCAGCAAATCCGCCAGCATCCGGCGCCCCGCCTCCGCGCCCCCGGGCTTCAGCCCTGCCAGCGCCTCCCGCAGGGCCGCCACCCCCTCCCCCGTCGCCGCCGACACCACATGCGCCAGCCCCGTCGCCGAAAGCGCCTTCAAGGTGGCACGTTCCGCGTCGCCGGGCAACCCGGCATCCGCCCGGTTCCAGACCGGCACCAGGGCCATCCCCTTCTCCTGCGCAAACGCGGCGACCGCCTGCTCCAGCGCCCCCCAGCCGATCCCCGGCCCCGTCACCAGCACCACCACGTCCGCGCCCGCCAGCGCCCCCTGGCTCCGACGTACGCGCTCCGCCCCGAGCCCTTCGCCCGCGTCGTCCAGCCCCGCCGTATCCACCAGCGTCACCGGCCCCAGCGCCCCAAGCTCCATCGTCTTGCACACCGGATCCGTCGTCGTCCCCGCCACCGGCGAAACGACGGCCACCTCCTGCCCCGCCAGCGCATTCAGCAGCGAACTCTTCCCCCCGTTCCGCCGCCCCGCCCGCACGATCCGCGCCCCCCCCCCCCCCCGCGGCCCCCCCCCCCCCCCCCCCGCCTCCCCCCCCCC
>JAZQOP010000038.1:0-12673 GCA_045627965.1 Kiritimatiellia bacterium
ACGCCGGAGCCCCCTCCCCCGTCCGGGGCGCCGGGGCAAAGGGAGGAAAAGGCGGCCGGGGATCCGGGCGGCCTTTTTTGCGGCGTGCGCCTTTTTTGGGGGCTACCAGGCGTAGGTCGTCGTCGTCTGGGAGACGACGGGCTGGGTCACGTAGGTGGTCTGCGTGACGGTGCGCTCCTCGACGACGCGGGAGGAGGAATGCTGCTGGGTGCTGTCGCAGATGGCCGCCAGGGAGAAGACCGCCAGCGCGCCGATGCAGGCGCCCGCCACCAGGTCGTCGCCGCCGCTGTGATGGTGGTAGCTGTGGTGCGGCGGGGGGCAATGCCCGGGGCCGCCGTGGAAGCCGCGCGCCGAAGCCGTCGTCGCGAACGCCAACGCGCCCGCCAGCACCATCGCCCCAATCGTCTTCATCTTCATGTTTCTCATCGTTCGTTCCTTTCCGGCCCTGCGGCCTTCATGCAACTGACCCTTTTGTCGCCGGTGGCACGGCCGACGTTACATCGGCGGACAAAAAAAGCCCGGGCCAGCGCGGCCCGGGCGTCCGGCGAAGAGCCCTGGAGGGCCTTCAGCTAGCTGAGGTTGCCCATGATGGACATCAGCGGCATGAAGAGGGCGATGACGATCGTGCCGACGATGAGGGCCAGGAAGATAATCATGACCGGCTCGATGATGGACGTGATGGAGGCCACCGCGTTGTCGATGTCGTCATCGTAGGAATCGGCGATCTTCGTGAGCATGTCCGGAAGGGCGCCCGTCTCCTCGCCGACTTCGACCATGGAGACGACCATGGGGGGGAAGATGTTGGAGGAGGCGATCGGCGGGGCCATGTTTTCGCCTTCCTTCACGGCGTCGTGGACGGTGGCGATCGCCTTGGAGACGACCTCGTTGCCGACCGTCTCCTTGACGATGTTCAGGGCCTGCAGGACGGGAACGCCGGCGTGCATCAGCGTGCCGAGGGTCCGGGTGAAGCGGGAGATGGCGTTCTTGGTGACGAGCGAGCCGAAGGCGGGAGCCTTCAAGGCGAAGGCGTCGAGGGCGTAGCGGCCCGCCTTCGTGGCGCCGAGGATCTTGAAGAGCACGACGAGCGCCGCGATGATGGCCAGGAAGACGAGGAAGTGGTTGATCATGAAGTCCGAGACCGCCATGACCTTCTGGGTGATGGCCGGCATCTTGATATCCATCGAGGAGAAGATTTCCTTGAACTTGGGGACGATCTTCACCATCAGGAGGACCAGGATCCCCACGGCGACGCAAAGGACGACGACCGGGTAGGTCATGGCGGACTTGACCTTGGACTTGATCTTCTCGGCCTTTTCCTGGAACTCGGCGAGGCGGCCGAGGACGATGTCGAGGACGCCGCCGATTTCGCCGGCGCGGACCATGTTGATGTAGAGGCGGTCGAAGATCTTGGGATGGGCCGCGAGGGCCTCGGCGAAGGTCGAGCCGCCTTCGACGCTTTCGGCCATGTCGCCGAGGGCATCCTTGAGAGCGGGGTTGCGCTCCTGGCGCTGGAGGACGCGGATCGAGCGCATCAGGGGGAGGCCGGCGTTGACGAGGGTGGCGAGCTGGCGGGTGAAGGCCGTCAGGGCGGCGGGCTTGACGCCGCCCTGCATCCACTTGGGCAGCTTGATTTCCTTCTTGAGGCCGCCGCCGGAGGAGGCGCGGGCCTTCGAGGCGGCGGCGTTGCCGCCGTCGGCGGGCTCGATCTTCGTGGGGAAGAACTGGCGGTCCTTGATGCGCTGGAGCGCCTGCTCCTTGCCGTCCGCCTCGATTTCGCCGCTGACTTCCTTGCCCTTGGCGTCCAATGCCGTGAACTTGAATTTTGCCATGCTGTCCTCCGTGTAGGTTGCCGCGGCGCGAGGGCCGCCAAAAGTTTCGGTGGTGGGGCGGGGTCTCCGATCAGGTGTACTTCAGGACCTCTTCGACGGTGGTGTAGCCGTCGAGGATGCACCGGATGCCGTCCTCGCGCAGGGTGCGCATGCCCATTTCGACGGCCTTGTCGCGGATGACGAGGGTGGGCTTCCGCTGGTTAATGAGGTCGCGGATGGGGTCCTTGACGCGGAGATACTCGTAGATGCCGCGGCGGCCCTTGTAGCCGGTCTGGTTGCAGTAGGAGCACCCGGCGCCGTAGTAGAAGGGGCGCCCGCCGACCTGCTTTTCGGTGAGGCCGAGCTGGCGGAGGATTTCGGGGGTCGGGGTGTAGGGGGTCTTGCAGTTGTTGCAGATGGTGCGGACGAGGCGCTGGCCGAGGACCGCCTCGAGGGTGGAGGCGATGAGGAAGGGCTCGACGCCCATGTCGATCAGGCGCGTCACGGCGCCGGCGGCGTCGTTGGTGTGGAGCGTCGAGAAGACGAGGTGGCCGGTGAGGGAGGCCTGGATGGCGATCTCGCTGGTTTCGATGTCGCGGATTTCGCCGACCATGATGATGTCGGGGTCCTGGCGGAGGAAGGCGCGGAGGACCTTGCCGAAGGTCACGCCGATGGCTTCGTGGATGGGGACCTGGACGATGCCGTCGATGTCGTATTCGACAGGCTCCTCGGCGGTGAGGAGCTTGTTTTCGACGGTGTTGAGGCGGCGGAGGGCCGAGTAGAGGGTGGTGGTCTTGCCGGAGCCGGTGGGGCCGGTGACGACGACGATGCCGTTCGGCTTTTCGATGTCCTCGCAGAAATACTGGTAGATGTCGTCGGGCATGCCGATGTTTTCGAGGTCGAGGGAGACGACCGAGCGGTCGAGGACGCGGAGCACGACGGATTCGCCGAACTGGGTCGGGAGGGTCGAGACGCGGAAGTCGATCATGCGGCCGGCGATGGGGAGCTGGATGCGGCCGTCCTGGGGGATGCGGCGCTCGGCGATGTTCAGGCCGGAGATGACCTTGAGGCGGGAGATGACGGGGAGGGCGAGGTGGCGGGGCGGCGGGGCCATTTCGTAGAGGGCGCCGTCGACGCGGTAGCGGATCTTGAATTCGTCCTCGAAGGGCTCGAAGTGGATGTCGGAGGCGCGGTCCTGGACGGCCTGGTAGAGGACGAGGTTGACGAAGCGGACGACGGGGCGGGAGTTGGCGGCGGCCTCGACGGAGGCGAGGTCCTCCATCTTGGCGCCGCTTTCGAGGAGGTCGCCGGCCTCGGCGAGGTCGTTCTCCATGTCGGCGATGACGTCCTTCATGGACTCGTCCTCGGCGCCGTAGTAGCGGGAGATGGCCGCGCCGATCTCGTCGGCGGTCGCCACGGCCAGGAGGACGCCGCGGGAAAGGACGAAGGCGATCTCGTCGGTCGTCTCGGGCGGCAGGAGGTCGCAGACGGCGACGGTGACGGAGGAGGCGTCGAAGGCGATCGGCATGATGTTGTACATGCGGGCGACGTTGGCGGGGACGGTCGCGAGGACGTCGGCGGGGACCATCATGTGCTCGAGGTCGACGCGCTCGGCGCCGAGGACCTGGCCGATGACGCCCAGGACCTGCTCCTCGTCGGCGATGCCGAGCTCGAGGACGATGGCGCGGGTGGGCTTGCCGGTGCGCTCGTGCTCGTCGAGGACCTCCTGGACCTGGGCAGGGTCCATCAGGCCGGCGCGGACCAGCTCGTCAAGCAGCATGTCGTTGTATTCTTCGCTCATGGATGTGCTCCGTCTCGTCTAGGCTTGGTTGGCGCGGATCTGCTGGAGGAGCTCCTCCGTATCCTGGGCCTTGGTGACCATCTCTTCGTAGGAAATCCGACCTTCGCGCCAGAGCTGGATCAGGTGGCTGTCGAGCGTCTGCATGCCCCACTTGCCGCCGGTCTGGATGTCCGAGGTGATGCGGTAGGTCTTGTTGTCGCGGATCAGGGCGCGGATGGAGGGGGTCGCCACCATGATCTCGAAGGCGGCGATGCGCCCGGGGCCGTCCTTGCGCGGCATGAGGGCCTGGGAGATGACGGCGACCAGCGAGGTCGAAAGCTGGGTGCGGATCTGCTCCTGCTGGTTCGTCGGGAAGGCGTCGACGATGCGGTCGACGGTGCGCGCGGCGCCGGTGGTGTGCAGGGTGGCGAAGACAAGGTGGCCGGTCTCGGCGGCGGTGATGGCGGCCTCCATCGTCTCGAGGTCGCGCATTTCGCCGACGAGGATGACGTCGGGGTCCTGGCGGAGGGCGCGGCGGAGGGCCTCGGAGAAGGAAGGGACGTCGACGCCGATCTCGCGCTGGGTGACGACCGAGCGCTTGTGGGCGTGGTAGTATTCGATGGGGTCCTCGATGGTGATGATGTGGCAGTCGCGCTCGTGGTTGATGATGTTGAGCATGCTCGCCAGGGTCGTGGTCTTGCCGGAGCCGGTCGGGCCGGTCACGAGGATGAGGCCGCGGGGCTTGAAGAGCAGGTCCTTGACCATCGGGGGCAGGCCGATCTGCTCGAGGGTCATCATCTTGGTCGGGATCTGGCGCAGGACGATGCCGACGTGGCCCTTCTGGCGGAAGATCGAGACGCGGAAGCGGGCCAGGTCCTTGTAGGGGAAGCCGAAGTCGGCGCCGTTGACCTCCTCGAAGCCCTTGAGGTGGTTCGGGGGGGTGATTTCGCGCATGAGGCGGTCGGTGTCCTCGGGGCGCAGGGGCTCGGAATCGAGGGGGCAGAGGCCGCCGCTGATGCGCAGGACGGGGGGCAGGCCGACGGCGAGGTGGAGGTCGGAGGCGCCTTCCTGGACGGCCAGCGCGAGCAGGTCGTCCATCGAAAGCGAAGCGGAAGAGGTCGGGGAATCGCTCATGGCCTAGTTGGCATCTCCCATCGTGACGCGGAGGACTTCCTCCAGCGTGGTCTGTCCGGCGACGATCTTGCGAAGGCCGTCCTCGCGGAGGGTCCGCATGCCGAGCTCGCGGGCCTTGATGCGCAGGTCGGTCGCCGCAACCTGCTCGAAGATGAGGTTGCGGACCTGGTCGTCGATGAGGAAGATCTCGAAGATGCCGATACGGCCTTTGTAGCCCGTATAGTTGCAGTCGGGGCAGCCCTTGCCGTGGTAGAGCTGGGCGTTGGCCAGCTGTTGCGCGGCGGGGCCGAGGAGGCGCATCTCGGACTCGTCCGGGGTGTAGGGCTCCTTGCACTTTTCGCAGATCTTGCGGACAAGGCGCTGGGCCATGATCGCGCGCGTCGAGGAGGCCACGAGGAAGGGCTTGACGCCCATGTCGATCAGACGGGTGACCGCCGAGGGGGCGTCGTTGGTGTGCAGCGTCGAGAAGACCAGGTGGCCGGTCAGCGACGCGTTGACGGCGATCTCGGCCGTTTCCAGGTCGCGGATTTCACCGATCATGATGATGTTCGGGGCCTGGCGGAGGATGGCGCGGAGGGCGGCGGCGAAGGTCATGCCGATGTCGGCGCGGACCTGGACCTGGTTGATGCCGCTCATCTGGTATTCGACCGGGTCCTCGACCGTGATGATCTTGCGGTCGGGCTTGTTGATCGTGTTGAGGCAGGCGTAGAGGGTGGTCGTCTTGCCGGAGCCGGTCGGGCCGGTGACGAGGATGATGCCGTCGCTGAGGCCGATGAGGCGCTCGAAGACCTGCTGGTCGTCGGCGAAGAAGCCCAGCTGGGGCAGGCCGAGGGCGATGCCGGCCTTGTCGAGGATACGCATGACGATGCTTTCGCCGTGGTTCGTCGGGATGGACGAGACGCGGAGGTCGAGGTCGCGGCCCATCACGTTGATCTGGATGCGGCCGTCCTGCGGGACGCGCTTCTCGGCGATGGACATGTTCGCCATGATCTTGACGCGGGAGATGATGGCCGACTGGAGGCGCTTCGGGGGGGAATCGACCTCGTGGAGGACGCCGTCGATGCGGTAGCGGACGCGGAACTTCTTCGGCATCGGCTCCAGGTGGATGTCGGAAGCGCGCATCCGGAAGGCTTCCATGATGATGAGGGAGACGAGCTTGATGATCGGGGCGTCGGATTCCGAGACGTCCTCGTCGTTGACAAGCTGCTGCTGGACCTCCTCGGGGACGGCGACGACGCCTTCGGTCATCTGGCTGATCATTTCGTCGACGGCGCCGGTGGCGCGGCCGTAGTAGTTGGCGATGGCCTTGCCGATCTCCTCGGGGAGGGCGACGACGCCCTCGATCTCGCATTTCAGGAGGTAGCGGAGGCTGTCGAGCGTGTCGACGTCGAGCGGGTCGCCGATGGCGACCGTCAGCGTGTTGCCGTTCTTGTAGACCGGGACGATCTTGTAGCGCTGGCAGACTTCGCCCGGCACCAGGTCCAGGATCTCGCGGTCGATCTCATGACCCGTCAGCACCATCGACTGCATGCCGAACTGGTTGGCCAGCGCCGTCAGCGATGTCCGCTTGTCCAGCACCTTTTCGCGGTCGAGCCAGTCCAGGACCGCCATGTCCTCCTGGGTCGACATGTTGCGGGCCTCGATCGCCTGCTCGCGGGTCACGAGCCCCACGTCTTCGAGGATTTCCAAGATGTAGTCGTCGTTCGAGGTCAACGCAAAACTCCTTTGTTGGCCGCCCCTGCAGGGCCGCTCGTGGAAGAACCCGGCGCTACGGATTCCATCGGCGAAAATCTACCTGCCGACGGCGAAAACTGCAAGCCCGATTTGAGCCGCGGGAACGGGTATAACGTTTCACCCCGCGCAAGGGCTGCCCAAGGGGCGCAGGAAGGTGGCATGGAGGTCAGTCGGCGGCCCCGATGGCGTGGTAGTAAAGGCAGTCGAGGAAGCCCTTGGGGAGGATGAAGGTCGACTGGCGGACGGGGCGCGGCGGCGCGGCGGAGAAGTCGGCCGTTTCGGAATCGATGCGTGCCGTCCCCTCGCCCAGCATGAACTGGTGGCAGGCGCGGAGGTTGCCATCGGCGGGGAGTTCGGAGCCCTCGACGAAATCGGCGATGCGGGAGACCGTCGAGAAGGCCTCCTCGGGATGGGCGAGGGCGACGGGGTCGTCGTCGTGGAAGTAGAGGCCGACGAGCTGGTCGTCCGCGTCGGCCAGCAGGTCGAGCTTGCGGTAGCGCGGGGCGGGGCGGCGGATGTTGCCGTAGGCCTTCGGATCGAGGCCGCGATAGGCGAAGACGCCGCCGAACGGGAAGAGGTCGCTCTTCGCCAATTCGCGCACGGGGAGGGGCTGTTCGAGGCGCTGGGCGGCCTCCTGGGCGTCCATCAGGAAGCGCAGGGCGCCGATCAGGGGCATCGACATGTCGCCCGAGGTGTTCGGCGCGGCCGTGGCCTGGGCGGAGACCATCGTCAGCCATTCGACGCCCAGGGTCGACCGGGGGGCGGGGAGGACGTCCCAGGCGTAGCCCAGCTGCATGCGTCCGAAGGCGAAGGCGTCGCCCTCGGCCCGTTCCGGCGAAGGCCATGGCGCGGCACCCGGATGGCGGCGCTTGGGGGCACGCGTCCAGTCGGCACGCTTCTCCTCCTCGGTGCGGGCGGCAAGGCGGGCGTCCTTGGCGAGCTGGCAGGCCATGTTCGCGTAGTCGCGCAAGGGGACGCCGGAGGGGGCGCCGGGGCGCAGGCGGTCCAGGGCCGTGGCGGCCTCCGCCGCCTCGCGGCCGATTTCCCCCCAGACGGGATCCGTCGGCCCCACCTGGTCCGCGCGCGCCGCCTGGTAGCGCTCCAGGGCCGTGTTGAAGCGCTTGGCGGCCTCGACATAGCGCGGATCGGCCCAGGCGCCCTCGACGTCCGTCCCGCGGCCCCTCGCCGCCGTCGGCGACGGCAGCGGCACGACCTCGTGGCGGTCGGGGGCGGCCTCGGGGGCGGCCGCCGGGGCCGTCTCGGCGGACGCGGCGGGGACGGGCGGCACCGGCCGCTCCGACGGGGCCGAGGCCGCAGGCGTCGCGGACGCATCCCCCGAAAACATCTTCTTCAGCTCCACCACGCGTTCGGGATGGCTGCGGAAGACGAAAAACCACACGCCCGCCGCCACCACCAGCAGGAACAGCAAAAAGCCCAGGAACTTTCCGAAGCCGCCTCCCGAAGCCCCGCGCATCTGGGCGCGGACCGACGGTCCGGACGACGCCGGCATCCGGAACCCGTTGCGGGACGCCACCGAAACCGCCACGGATCGGCCGCCGGACGAAGCGGCCACCCGCACCGCCGCCCGCATGCCAGGCTGGTGCGCCGCGGAGAGCATGACTGTCGACTCCGCATCGCCGGGGAACGGTCCCGCGGGCACGTCGCCGGCCCGCAGGCGCCGGAGGTCGGCCAGCAAGGCCGTCCAATCCGGGCGGCGTGCGGGTTCCTTCGCCGTCATCTTCGCCAGCAGCCACGCGACCCCGACGGGCAACGAATCGCCGACGAGGTCGCACGGATCCGGCAAAAAGTCGTCCACCTGCGCCGCCAGCAGGTCCGCCAGGGAGCGCCCATCGAACGGGACCTTCCCCGTCACGAGGTGGTAGAGCGTCAGGCCCAGGGAATAGACGTCGGACTGGACCGTGGCCGGCTCGCCGCCCACCTGCTCCGGTGCCAGATAGGTCGGCGTCCCTTCGAGTTCCGCGGTCAGCGCCGCCGGCCCCGCGCTCGTAAAACGGGCCGAGAGCCGCGACAGCCCCAGGTCCGTCAGCTTGACCGCCCCGTCCGTCCCCACCAGGACGTTCCCGGGCTTGATGTCCCCGTGCACAAGCCCCGTCTTCTCCCAGGCCGCCGCCATCGCCGCGGCGACGATCTCCGTCACCTGCAGCGCCGGTTCCGCAGCCATCCGGCCATTCGCCAGCAGCCACTCCGCCAGGCTCGTCCCCTCGACATACTCCATCACGTAATAGAGCTCGCCCCCGACCTCCCCAAAGTCGACCACGCGCACGATCGACGGCACATCCAGCCGCGCCGCCGCCCGGGCCTCTTCCCTGAAGCGCGCCCGCTCCGCCTCGTCGGCCAGCAGCGAGGCATCCAGCACCTTGACCGCCACCGTGCGGTCCAGCGACACCTGGCGCGCCAGCCATACCGTGCTCGTCCCGCCCACCGCGAGGGGCTGCAGGAACTCGTACCCCGGCGCCGCCGGCGGTGTGCGTTTCGTTGTGCCTTCCATAACGCCCCAATCCTACCCCATCCCGCACCCTCGTCCGCAAGCGATTTTTCGACCAAAACGCAAAATTTGTTCCGCCATTTGGACGAAGCGCCCGAATGGCGAAAATCAGGTCCTTCGTGGCATTTGGCGGCACGGTGGAACCGGATGGCGGGACGGCAGCCTCGTGCACACCGTCGCCTCCCCGCCAGCAGGGCCTCCTCCTCGCACAGCGAAAAACCCCTCATGACGTTCCAGGCCTGCCTGCCACCATAAACCGCGAAGAGCCAAAAATAGTGGGTAGACAAACAAATAGGCAACGGCCTTGATGTCGGAATGGAGAAATCGTCCGTTCAATCCAGAATTCCCCGGACGAGACCATGAATTGGCCATATAACCCGATGTATTCATGTCAAAGGATAACATTCCATAATTGCTTAAATCTGTTCCCCCTGTCGCCGGCGAGAGCGAGGGGATGCCCATGGCCAAATGGGCATCCGTTTCAAGACGTGCCGCGGCGGGATTCGCGATGGATACGGGATAGGGATTGAAGACCGTATTGGTGGCGAACACCGTCGGGTCGGCAATGGCATTTGCCGCTTCCGAGGACCACCATCGGGCGTCCCCCGACATCTTGAAGCCCCAACCTGACCAATCGGTCGTCCCGGCGAACGCCAAAAAGGATTTGCGCCCCTTCCACAATTCCTGCTTGTGCCAGGAATAGCGCTTGCCCCAGCCATCAAATGGACTGACCCCATTGTACCAGGAAGGATTTTGGCTGTCCTCGTACAATTCCAGGACTTCGTCTCCTGATGAATAGTAGTTCACAACTTTGGTCAGCGAAGGCACGTCGGCAAACCGTCCGCGCCATGTCAACCTGCTTCGCGCGTCGTTCGAGGGAAAATACGTATGCCATTGGGCTGCCCAACAGCTGTTTGGATACGTTACCCATTCGGCATGGACCAGGTGGTTTGAAGTCGACAGATCCGCCAACGCCGGATCAAACGCCTCAGATGGAATGGCGGAATTGAACATGAACAGGTGCGAGACCGCCGCATTGTAGTCTTGGATAGCCGCCGCCGCGACCAATGTGCCCAACGAGTGAGCCAAGACAACGTTCCGTCCTTCTGCTCCCGAAAGGACAGGCCCAAGCCTCGACGCCGCAACAAAGGCATTCGACACATTCTCCTGATAGTTCCAAGAGGCGCCGATGTCGCTCTCCCAACTGACGGGCCAGAATGCCAGGCATGCGCCGCTCCAGAACAATCGCTTGTATATTTCCGCTGCCCAAGCCCGCTCTTCTCCCAAATCAACATTGGCCCCATGAATGAACAGCACGTTGATAAGTCCTTGTGTCATTCCAATGGGGGGATTGTTCGACCCCCGCAAATTGATCCATCGGTACATCTCTTCAACGCGCGAGATGGACAAGGGCATTTCGGTGGCGAAAAGGCGTTTCCCATCCTTCCAAGCCTCGAAGACCAGCGGCAAGGCCGTCTCGTCCCGTCCCTCCAGCATCAAAACGCCTTTGGGAGGGGCCGCTTCTGAGCGGATCTTGTCCATGAATGCCGTCGCGAGCACCGTATTCTCTTTTTCCACCTCGAACACGGGGGCTTCATGCGGGAACTGGTTGAACCCGGGCCCGTACAAGGGATTCGTCGCCACCAGGAATTCCCCCGCGTGTTCCACATCCAAATCCGTGTAGGCGGCATTGACGGCCTCGTCCTCCTGGACCAGGCGGCATTCGGCATCCGCCGGCAACATGGCCAGCACGTCATGGACATCCAGCCAAACGGGGAAGAAATCCACGAGATCGCGGATGCCGTCCACGGCGCCATTCTTCCTGTCATCCCAGCGGGTCTCGCCGGGAATATCGTCATCTCCATCACAGATGGCCTCTCCATCGTCATCGTCGTTGATCCAGAACCGGAACGGTTTCCCTTTCCTCGAGGCACATGCATCGTCCTCCGTGATCTGCCGGTCGCGGTCCCAATCGGGCACCAACGTCGCCTCGACGGCGGCAATGGTGTATTCTCCGCCCGGCGTGTTCGTGTATTCGGGGTGCGTCGCCGCATCCTGGACGACCAGCGGGGCCCCGCCCCGAGACAAGGCGCTCGTGAACCAGCCGGGCGTTCCCTCCTTTTCGAACCGGCCGACCTCCTCCGCGTTTTTCCACTGCAACGAATACGACTCGGAAACGTTCCCCTCCAGGACGTGGGCCATCACCCCGATCCCGTCCGCCAGGCCGCAAAAACGGACCAGGACGCGGCCGCCCAATCCGATGTCGTTCGTCGGAACCCCGTTCTCCCAGCCGGGGCGGCTCGCCTCGTAGACCGGCACGCAGGGCCGCGCCGCCGAGTCGTTTCCGTCCAGGGGGTTGCTGTTCTGTTCAAGTTCCCGGCCATTGGGGATGCCGTCGCCGTCGGAGTCCGCCGACAGGGCCGCGCCGGAGAGGGCCATGGCCCAGCTGTCCGGGAAGCCGTCGCCGTCTTCGTCCGCCACCAGCGGGTTCCGTCCGTGCGCGATCTCGTAGGGGTCGCTGCCCCACCAGTCCGCGACCGCCCCCGAAGCCGGCGGCCACGGAAAGATGTCCCCGTCCGTCGCCCAAGTGTTCGGGTTCGTCCCGTAGGTCACGCATTCGGCGTAGTCGTCGAGGCCGTCGCCGTCGGTGTCGGCGTTCCACGGATTCGTCGGCTCGCCCCACGGGTTCCGGGCTCCCGTCCATTCCTCGCCGTCGGTCAAGCCGTCGGCATCGAAATCGGGCGCCGCCGCCAAGTCCGTCCCCGCCCGCCCCGGCACCGCGAACCAATCCCCTGCACGGTCGTTGTCCACGCCGGGGAAGCGCCGCTGGAGCACCGACCCGGCGCTCGCCCACACGCTACTGTCGCTCGCCCACCCCGTCGTCTCCAGCCCCGCCTCGTTGAACTCCGCCCCGCCGCCGATGAACACCGCATCCGCGACGCCCCCCCTCGCTCCGTCCCACCCCAGCCGCACGCCCGCCGTCGGCTCGTTCGTCCAGGCATTCGGAATCGCCAGCGCCGCCGTAACGTCCGCATTCGTCACCAGGCCCTCCCCGACCAGCAGGCAGCGCCCCGGCGACAAGACCGTCCCCGGCGCGAACGCCACCGCGCCCGTCCAGACGCCGTTCCGGCCACCTCCAGCCGCCAGCCGTCCAGGTCGACATCCCGCACGCTCGCCGAATAGAGCTCCACCCACTCCTTCCCCGCGTCCGTCCCCGACGGATTGTAGAAGACCGCGTTCAACATTACCCGCGGCACATCCGCCGCCGACAACGGATCAAACCCCGCCGCCACTTCCGCCCCGTCGCCGATGCCGTCGCCATCCGTGTCCCACAGCATGGAATCCGTCCCCAGCTCCATTTCCTCCGCATAGTCCGTCAATCCGTCGCCGTCGCAGTCGGCGGAGCGGCTGGGGAGGACGGCCACCCTTTGGGTGGCGGTGGCGGCGTTGCCGGCCGCGTCGAACGCCGTCCAGGTCACCGTCGTCACGCCGACCTCAAAAACGGCGGGCGCGTCGTTCGTCACCAGCGCCACGCCGCAGTCGTCGGAAGCCGTCGCCGAGCCCAGCGGCACCGCCACCGGCGCCAGGCAGGGCCCCGCCTCCGCCTCGACGTCCGGGGGGGCGGCGATGACGGGCGGAAAGATGTCGTCCGAGGCGTCCATGAAGCACTGGATGGCCGGGTTGGCGTTGCCGTTGCCCACGGCGTCCGGG
>JAZQOP010000039.1:0-3883 GCA_045627965.1 Kiritimatiellia bacterium
CCCCTTTAACGCCCCTTTCCCCTAATCACTAACCACTAATCACTAGCCACTAGCCTAGGGCTTGGCGACGAGGTTGTCGGAAAAGCGGTCGGTATCGGCCTGCAGGAACGTCGGATCCATCGTCAGCGATTTTTTGGCGCAGACGTCGACGCACTGTCCGCAGGCGATGCAGTTGCCGCGGAAGAGGCGGATTTTCTTCTGTCCCGGGATGAAATCGATGGCGTGGGCAGGGCAGACCTTGATGCACATCTGGCAGCCGACGCAGGTCGATGGATCGTAGGCGACGCGTGCGCGGCCGCCCGGCGGCAAGGGCACGGGGGGCTGGAGGGCGCGGGGGAACTTCAGGGCGTTGTCGACGGACTCCGGCAGATGCTTCGCGGGGAAGGGGTTGGTGACCGGCTTGCGGAAGAGGTTCCGGAGGAGGGCGGGGACGAGCGGAAAACGGGGCATGGCGGCGGCTCCTTACTTCTGGATCCAGAGGTCGACGATCAGCAGCAGCGTCCCCAGGATGGCGGTGCCGCCGAGATGCTTCCAGTAGATGCGCACGATGTCGTCGATGCGCAGGCGGGCGACGGCGGCGCGGACCAGCGAGACGCCCGCCAGCATGAAGATGCCCGACTTCGCGATGAACGCCAGCGTGTCGAGCGTCACCGCCCACGGCATCGCCAGCCCTTCCCACGCCACCGACGGCCGCCAGGGGGCGAAGAGCGCGCACATCAGGCCGCACAGGGCGACGGACTTCACCGCGTGGGCCAGCTCGAACAGGGCCAGCGAGCGGCCCGAATACTCGACGAGCAGGCCGCCCGCGAGCTCGGTCTCGGCCTCGGGGGCGTCGAACGGGATGCGTCCCAGTTCGCCCGGCAGCACCAGCAGCATCACCAGCAGCAGCAGGGCCGCGCCCACCCAGCCGAGCGGCCCGGCGGACGCCCAGACGGGGCTTTGCGCCATCGTCCAGAGCGAGAACGGCGCGGCGGCGCCGGCCTGGGCCAGGCGCCAGGCCAGGGCGAGGACCGTCGCCGCGAGGGGCAGCTCGTAGGAGACCATCGCCAGCATTTCGCGCTGGGCGCCGATGCTCGCGTAGGGGCTTCCCGAGGCAAACCCGCCGACGACCATCGCCACGCCCGGCAGCAGCAGCAAATAGAGCAACAGGATCGCGTCGCCGCACGGCAGGAACAGCGCGCCGCGCTCCAGGCCGCCGAGGGGCACGTAGAGCAGGGCCGTCAGCGCGCCCGCCAGCGCCACGACGGGGGCGAACCGGAACACGCACGGCGTCGCGCCGGCAGGCAGGCAGTCCTGCTTGCGCAGCAGCTTGGCGATGTCGTAGAACGGCTGCACCACGGGCGGGCCGATGCGCCCCTGCATCCGCGCCACCAGCACCCGGTCGACGCCGGCGAGCAGCAGCCCCAGCACCACGCCATAGACGGCCACGCCCACCACCCAGGCGATCGACAGCAGAATCCAGACGGTCGTGCTCATCGGGCGGCCTCCTTGCGCGCGGCGGCCGCAGCCTGCAGCCGGCGGGTCTTTTCCGCGGACAGGCGCGTCAGGTCCGCCTTGGTCAACGTCTGCTCCCCGTCGGCGCGCCGCAGCAGCACGCGGTCGGTGCAGGAGATGCACGGGTCGATGGACGCGGCGATGATCGGGATGTCCGCGACCTGCTCGCCGACGAGCATGGGGACCCAGGACATGTAGTTCGAATAGCTCGACGCCTTCACCTTCCACGACAGCGGGGCCTCGGCGCCCGCCAGCCGCACATAGTGCGCGACCTCGCCGCGCGGCGCCTCGTGCAGGCCGACCGCCTCGCCCGACACCTTCTTCAGCTGGTTCAGCAGCACGACCGGCTTCGGGCAGGCGTTGATCGGGCCCTCCGGCAGGCGCGCCAGCAGCTCATGCAGCAGCTGCACCGACTGCAGCAGCTCGTAGACGCGCACGACGATGCGGTCATAGACGTCGCCGTGCGTCTCGCCCGTGTAGGCGTCCGGCATCACCGCGCGGACGGGGACCTCGGAATAGGCCGCGTAGGGGTGGTCCTGGCGCACGTCCCAGGGAATCCCCGAGGCGCGCGCCGTCGGGCCCACCGCGCCCAGTTCCAGGGCCTCCTTGGCGGTCAGCACGCCGGTGCCGACGCAGCGCAGGCGGACCGTGTCGTCGTCCAGGAAGCAGCGCTTGAGCTCGTCGAAGACCCCCTCGTAGAACGCGAGCGTCTCCTCCATCTGGGCGCGGATGCGGTCGTCGAGGTCCCGCCGCACGCCGCCGATCGCGATGGTCGAGTAGTGGACGCGCGACCCCGTGAAATCCTCCATCAGGTCCAGGACCTTTTCGCGGGCCTGCCAGGCGACGTAGAAGAGCGAATCGAAGCCCAGCTCGTGCGCCGCGACGCCGGCCCAGAGCAGGTGCGAATGGATGCGTTCCCACTCGAAGGCGATCGACCGCAGGTAGTGCGCCCGGCGCGGCACCTGGATGCCGGCGATCTGCTCCACGGCGTTCGCGAACGAAAACGCGTGCGTCACCCCGCAGATTCCGCAGATGCGCTCGGCCAGGTAGAGAATCTGCACCGGGTTGCGCCGCATCCCCATCCATTCCACGCCGCGGTGCGCCTGGCCGGGCACGAAGTCCGCCGAGATGATCTCCTCGCCGTGCAGCTCGAAACTCAGCTGGATCGGCTCCTTGAACGCCGGATGCGTCGGCCCGATCGTCGTTGCAAATGTGATTTCCTTGTCGCTCATTCTCCACCGTCCGGGGGGTTCGCGGGGCCTAGGCCGCCCCGTTCCCCCAAACTTACCACCCTGTCCGCGCCCCGTCAAACACGAACCCCGCCCCGTACGGCCAAATCGCCGGGCGCGGGGCTAGCCGCCGAGCGCGGCCAGCGTCTGCCGCAGCACCTCGGCCGAGCGCCGCAGGGCCGCCGCCTCCTCCGGGGCCAGCTTCGCCTCGATGATCCGCTCGATGCCGCCGGCCCCCACGACGCACGGCACGCCGAGCGTCACGTCCTTCAGCCCGTATTCGCCCTCCAGCGACGCCGACACCGTCAGCACCCGCCGCTCGTTGCGCAGGATCGCCCCCACGATCGTCCGCAGCGCCATCCCGACCCCGTAGCTCGTCGAGCCCTTGTAGCCGATGATGTGGTAGGCGCTCCGGCGCACCTCCGACTCGACCTCCTCGTGCAACCCCGGCTGCGCGCACTTCCCGCACTGCGCACAGTAGTCCGCGAACGGCGTCCCCGCCACGTGCGCCAGGCTCCACGCCGCAAATTCGCTGTCGCCGTGCTCGCCCAGGATGCTCGCGTGGACGCTCTGGGCCGACAGCCCGCAGTGCTCCGCCAGCAGGTAGCGGAACCGCGCGCTGTCCAGGACCGTCCCGCTTCCCAGGATCCGCCCCCGCGGCCAGGCCGTCCGCGCCGCCGCCACATGCGTCAGGACGTCCACGGGGTTCGACACCACCAGCAGGATCGCATCCGGGGCCGCGGCCTTCACCTGCTCGGCGACCGACGTCACGATCTTGGCGTTCACCGCCAGCAGCTCCAGCCGCGACTGCTCCGGGCCCGCCTGCGCCTTGCCCGCCGTCACCACGACTACCGCCGCCCCGCGATAGGCCTCCGGCGCCGCCGCCGCGCGGATCGACACCGTCGGATAGAACGGCGCCCCGTGCGCCAGGTCCAGCGCCTGGCCCTTCGCGAGCCCCTCGTTCAGGTCCGTCAGCACGATTTCCTCCGCCACGCCCGACTGCGCCAGCGCATACGCGAACTCCGACCCCACCGCCCCTGCGCCCACCACGACCACCTTGCGGCTCGAAATGCTGTTCATCTCCTCGGCTCCTTTCCCTGCGCCTTCAACTTACCCCATTTCCCCGCGTTCCGCAAGAAGGCGGGTCGTAGCCATGTCGT
>JAZQOP010000040.1:0-9943 GCA_045627965.1 Kiritimatiellia bacterium
GGGGGGGTGTTCCGCGGGCCGGCGCCGGTCCGCGGGATTGCCTTCGGGGGGGGCATCTGCTAGGATGGACGGGCCATGAAAAAGATGTTGAGCGTGTTGGCCGGGCTTTGCCTCGGGGTCCTCGGTGCGGCGGATGCGGGCGCGACGGCGGCGAAGGTGCTGCGCGGAACGACGGTCCTGTCGGTGGACTTCTCGCAGGTGAAGGGCAACGATTCGTCGCAGATTTCCACCTCGTCGGGCGTCTTCGCCGGCTGGACGGCGGCGACGGTCTTCGCGGCGACGAACGAAGTGCGGTTTTCCTCCGGCAGCGGCGCGGGGAGCCTGACGACGCCGGCCCTGGATGCGCCGGGCAACGTCACGGTCCGGTTCAAGGCGCGCCTCTACGGGAGCGATTCGGCGGCGGCCACGGTCGGCGTCAGCACGGACGGCGGCGCGCACTGGGACGAGGCGCCGTTCACGCCGGCGACGGCCGTGACGGAGTTCGAGGAAAGTTTCGAGGGCGGCCCTTCCGTGCTGGTCCGCTGGTCGTCGGAGAAGAAGCGGCGGTTCTACATCTCGTCGATCGTTGTCGAGGCGGGGGAGGCGGCGGATCCGGATTTGAACATGCCGGCGGAGGTGAACTTCGGCGCGACGGCGCTGGGGGCCGCGGTGACGCAGGCGGTTGCCGTCGTCAACCGCGGGGCGACGAGCAACCTGGTGGTCTCGTCGTTCGCGGCGGCGTCGGGCGACACGGCGATGTTCAGCGTGACGGCCCCGCCGGCGACGCTGGCGCCGGGCGCGTCGGCGACGCTGCGGGCGACGTATCGCCCGACGGCGGCGGGCATGCATTCGGCGACGTGGGTCTTGCGGTCGAACGACCCCGGCGAGCCGGCGCACGAGATCGTCTTCGCCGGGCGGACGCCGGACGCGGCGATGACGGTGTCGAACATCCAGTATACGACGTCGCCGAACGGGTCTTCGCCCTATGCCGGGCAGACGGTCACGGTGCGGGGCATCATGACCTACCTGGACGCGAACGGCTGGTGCGTGTCGGATCCGGCGGGGGGGCCGTGGAGCGGGGTCTACGTCGCGGAAAAGTATGCCTGGCCGGAACTGGGCGACGACGTGACGTTCAGCGCGACGGTCTCGGAATCGACGAACGAGACGCGCCTGTCGAACGTGACGGACCTGTGCGTCCTGTCGCACGGCAACGAGGTGCCGCCTGCGGACGTCGCCGCCGCGGCGCTGACGAACGAATGCTGGGAGGGGGTGCTGGTGCGGGTGGACGGGGCGACGGTCGTCAACGCGAACGTCGGGAACAAGGGGACGCACTGGCAGGTGAAGGACAGCGCGGGCAAGGCCTACAATGTCCTGTCGCGCGTGCCGCTGCGGGAGTGCTGGAGCTCGACGTCGAAGTATTCGTCCGTCACGGGCGTGGTGGTGCCGCTCAACGGCACCAACGGCGTCTCGCCGCGCTACGACGCCGACATCGGCGGCCGGGCGGTGCAGGATTTCGCGCTGTGCGGCACGGTGGTCACCCCGGACGGCCCCCGGGACGACACGTGGGTCCACGTGGTCGACGACGTCATCCTGTCGGTGGGGACCGCCCGCCCCGACGCCGCGATTGCGCTGGACTTGCGCGACCGCGGGGCGATCATCTTCCCGGGGCTGATCGACGCGCACAACCACATCGGCTACAGCGACTTCCCGACGCTGGCGTTCAACAACTATCCCTTCGGCCACCGCGACGAGTGGGGCGAAAGCGACAGCGAATACACGGCATGGAAGAACAAGCGCACGTCGTTGCGCTCGAGCATCGGCGACAGCACGAAGGACATCATCACCAAGTATGGCGAGTGCCTGGAGCTGATGGCCGGCTGCGTGGTGGTGCAGGGCGAAAGCAACACCGACATCGAGCACGGCTACCCGCCCGTGATCCTCCGCAACATCGAGCTGTTCCCGTTCCGCACGTCGCAGGACATCTTCCCGTGGGACTCCAGCGCGTCCGAGCGCAACACCTGGAAGCGGAAGCTGGCGGGCGGCGCGCTGGATGCCCTGATGATCCATCTCTGCGAGGGGACCGACACCGTGGCCCACGCCCAGTTCGGCACGTGGAAGAACTGGGGCATGCTCACGAACGGCGTGACCATCATCCACGGCGCGGCCCTGACGCCGTCCGATTTCGCCGAGATGGCGGCGGCGGGCGCCTGCCTGGTCTGGTCGCCGATGTCGAACATGCGGCTCTACGCGGGCACGGCCGACATCGTCGCGGCGAAGGACGCGGGCGTGACGATCGGGCTGTCGCCGGACTGGACGCCGAGCGGCTGCTTCAACATCCTGGAGGAGCTCGGCTGCGCCTGGGACCTCAACCGGACGCGGTTCGGGAACGCGTTCACGGCGAAGGAGCTTTGCGACATGGTGACGTGGAACACGGCGGTCTGCTCGGGGATCGAGGACACGCACGGGGCGATTGCGCCGGGGCGCAACGCGGGCCTCGCGGTGATCGAGGGCGACCCCGCCGAGCCCTACCTGTCGCTCATCGCCGCGCGCCCGGGCCAGGTGCTGCTGACGGTCGTCGACGGCACGCCGCGCTACGGCGATTCCGACCTGATGGCGGCCCTCGGCGCCGGCGACGGCCGCGATTCGATCCTCTTCCGCGGCCGCCGGAAGACGTTCAACGTCGCGGTGAAGCATCCCTACCTCGAGTATTCGGCGACGGCCTTCACGAACATGGTCGACGTGCTGACGGACGGCCACGCCGCCCTGGCCCCGACCGGCGAGCTCGACCTCGACGAGCTGCAGTTCCTGGCCCCCGGGCTGCTGCAGGGCGACGGCGACGACGTGGCGCCCTTCCGCGCCGATTCGCCCCTGTCGTCCGCGCCCTCGACGACCGTGACGTTCGACACGGGCTCCAGCCTCTCCCTCGCGTTCCGCTACCAGGATTTCTGGGACAACGCGACGTTCACCGAGGACTTGCGCCACACCATCGACATCGTCCCCGCGAAATATCCGCAGTATTCCGTCCAGACCATCGCCCGGGACCTCCCGAACCGCAAGGAGAACCAGTCCGTCGCGGCGCAGGTCGCCTTCGTCGACATGCACACGAACTACCTTTTCCGCTTCACGACGACGGATGGCGCCGGCAACAGCCGCGTCACCGTGACGACCAACGGATTCAAGGTCAAGGCCCGCCCCGGCGGCGATACCGACGGCGACGGGCTCCCCAACGAGTGGGAAATCGAGTATTTCGGCGTCTTCGACGGCGCGGACGCCGCCTCGGACCCCGATGCCGACGGCGCCGCCAACCGCGAGGAATACATCGCGGATACGAGCCCGCTCGACTCCGCCTCGCGCTTCGGCGAGATCGCCTCGGCCTCGGCGGACGGGGAGGCGGTGCGGATCGCCCTCGACGGCTGGACGTCGACCGGGCGCGTCTACGACATCTGGTGGACGCCGTCGCTGACGGAGCCCGACTGGCGCCCCCTGGGGCTTTCCAGCCGCGGCCGCGGCGATTCGACGGGCCTGACGTTCAGCATCCCGCAGACCAACGGGCCTGCGCTGTTCTACCGCGCCGGCGTCGCCCTCCCCCAGGAGGACTGAGGTGCGCCCGCGGGGCGTCCGCCGCCGCGCCGCCGCGGCCCCTCGTGCGCCGCCCCCCCCCGACATCCCGGCGCTTCCATTGCCGGGCCTGGCGCCGTTTGGCGTTGCGCGGGGGAGGGGGATGGGGTATAAGCGGAGGCGCGCCCGGACGAACGGGCGAAAAGGATGGCGAATATGCAGATGAAGGCGATTGGAATGATGCTGGCCGGATTGCTGGCGACCGGGGCCTGGGGCGCGGAGCAGGCGGCCGGCCCGGCGGGGTTGACGGATGCCCCGTCGCGTCCGCTGGCCGGCCCGGCGGGCACCTTTTCGGCGGCCCCCGACGAGGCGGCGGCGGAGACGGTGGCGGTCTATCTGCGGGCCCTGGCGGACGGCGACTACAGCAAGGCGCTCTTCTTCGTCGACCTGCCCGGCCTGCGCTCGTATCTGCTCAACCGGCGGATCGACGACCTGAAGCGCGCGAACCCCGGCCTCTCCCAGAAGGACCTGGCGGAGATCTCCTCGACGTTCCAGACGCGCGAGCTGGCGCCGGACCGCGTAAAGGCCATCCTGGTCTCGGGCTGGAACGCCTCGGGCTTCAAGGACATGACCTGGACGGTCGCCGGATGGCTGCCTGCGCCCCGCGACGCCGCGGCCTCGATCGCCGCCGTCGACCTCGCAAAGGCCGACGGGACCGGCCAGCGCCTCTTCGTCGCCCTCCGGCAGGCCGAAGGGGACTGGATGGTGGCGCCGGACGTGCTGGAACGGATGGCGGAGGGACGCCCCATGCAGCCGACGGAGGTGCCGATGCCGGATGCCGTCGGCCAGACGGTCGAGGCGTTCTGGAAGGCCTGGACGGGAGGGAAGCCGGACGCCGCCTGGCCCCTGCTGGGGGCGGGCTACCGGGCGCGCGTGACGCTGGAGGCCTTCGCGGCGGAACACGCGAAGCTGGCGGCCCAGTATGGCGCGGCGACCGGCTGGGAGGTGGAGCATGTGCGCCAGCTCTCGGCCGACATTCTGGCGGTCGGGCTCTCCCTGAAGACGCGCGTGCCGACGCAGGGCCTGATGGTCTTCAAGCTCGACCCCCTGAAGATCGGCTGGATGCTCGAGGATGTCCAGTTCCGCGTGGCGGATGGCGTCTCGCCGGCTCCCGCGGCCCCGGCCATGCCGACCATCGGGCGCCCGAGCGCGCCGGTCCCGGCCCCGTCGAAGCTGGCGCCGTCGTTCAAGACGGACTTCAAGACCGAGCTGTAGCCAGGCCCCGGGGAAAGAGGACGGCGGGGGCAGGGAGGCCCGGGACGCATGAGCGGCCCGGGCTTTTTGCGGCCCGAGCTCTTCCCGGGGCGCCCAGCGCAGGCCCGTGTCGGTCGCGCTGGTCTTGGTGCCGCTCTTGGCCTGGCAGGGGGCGGGAGCGCTCTCCGCTCCGCCCTAGAAGGGCTTGCGGGCCCGGAATTCGACGCCGCGTCCGCCGTTCCACCAGCGGCAGGCGGCGCATTCCCGTTCCGTGATCCGACAGGCGGCCGTCATGGCATTCCTAGGCTTCCTGGGCGGGTTTGCCCTTGCGGACGAGCGGAATGAGGACCAGGAGCAGCAGGGCGGCCAGCGCAATGGCCAGCCCGATCCAGCCGAGCAGCGACAGCGCCGTCATGATGACGCCGGCGCAGCAGACGCCGATCAGGAGCGAGGCCAGCGACTTCCAGAAGGGGATGCCCATCAGCCAGCCCGCCAGGACGCCCGTCCAGGCGCCGGTGACCGGCAGCGGCACCGCGACGAAGATGGCCAGGCCCCAGAACTTGTATTTTTCGAGGCCGGCGGTCTTTTTGCGGGTCCGGGCGAAGAGCCAGTCGAAGAAGCGCTGCCCGGGGCGGCAGCGCATGGCCAGCCGGGACAGCGGGCCGAGCAGCAGCAGGATGAAAGGCATCGGCAGCATGTTGCCCAGGACGGCCCAGAAGAAGATCTTGCCGGAGCGTGCCAGGTCGTCGCGGCCAAAGCGGGGCGCGCCGTCGGGGCGGGGCATCAGGATGTGGCCGACGGGGATGGCGCCGCGAAGCTCGACGATGGGCAGCATCGAGATGGTGGTAATGGCCGCCTCGGTGGAAAAGCCCTTGGCCTGCAGCTTTTCGGCGATCCGCTGGCCGAGGGAGGGGTCGGCGACGGGAACGGCGTCGTCGGCGCTGGCGTAGGAGACGACGACGGGGACGGGGGCGTCGACGGGGACCGTCGCGGCATCCGCCAGGGCGGGATGCGCCGTTGCGGCGAAGGCGGCGGCAAGGGCGGCGGCAAGGAGGCGGACGGGGCGACGGCTCATGGAAGGGTTTCCTTTGCGCGGAGGGTTTGGCGACGGATTTTCTTGAAGCGGCGGAGCATGCGGAAGAAGCGGATGGTGTCGGCGACGGGGTTGATCTTCGAGTGCTGGCCGGTGTAGATGGTCTGGATGGGCACCGAGCCGATGGAGTGGCCGGCCAGGGCGATGCGGAGGAGGATCTCGGATTCGGCGGCGTAGCGGCCCGCGCCCTTGGAGGGGGGCTCGGCAGGGACGACGGAAAGAAGGTAGAGGCGGAAGCCGCACTGCGTGTCCGGGACGTGCTGGCGCATGAGCCGGGAGAGCGTGTGGGACATGTAGCGGTTGGTGAGGCGGCGGACGAGCGGCATGCCGGAGGTGTCGTCCATGCGGGAGCCGACGATGCAGGAGACGTGCGTCCGTTCGTACATCTTGAGGAAGGCGGGGATGTCGGAGGGCGCATGCTGGCCGTCGGCGTCCATCGTGACGGCCAGGCCGAAGCCGTGCTCGCGGGCATACTGGAAGCCGGTGAAGAGGGCCTCGCCCTTGCCCTTGTTGCGGACGTGCTGGAGGACGGTGGCGCCGGCGGCCCGGGCGGCATCGGCGGTGGCGTCGGGCGAGCCGTCGTCGATGACGATGACGTCGGGGCAGAAGAGGAGCGTTTCGGCGACGACCGCGCCAATGCGGGCTTCCTCGCGGTAGGCGGGAATCAGCACGCAGGGCTTGGGCGCGGGCGGCGTGGAATTGACAGGGGGTAGGGGCATGGCATCCTCGGTGCCTCCAAGTATAGGCGAGCGGGTCGCGGAGGGCAAAACTTTTTGCGAGCGGTCAGGGCGCGGGGCGGGCGAAGAAGTAGCGCAGGAGGTGGGGGACCTGGCGGGCCCAGGCTTCTTCGTTGTGGTCGGCCCAGGATTCGATGCGGACGCAGAGGCGGTCGTCGGGGACGCCGGCGGCGCGCAGGTGCTCGGCCATGGAGAGGGTGGCCGGGAGGAGCTTCTTTTCGATGTCGTCGTGGCCGCCGCAGGAGAGGAACCAGCGCACGGGCGGCAGGGCCCCGGTGCGGCCGGCGGCGTCGACGGCGTTTTTGCAGGTGTCGCCCCAGGAGCGTATGAAGGCGGGCGAGAGGCAGGCGGCGCCGGAGAAGGTGGCGGGGTGCGTCCAGGCTTCGAGGAACGCGGCGAGGCCGCCCATGCTCGAACCGGCGACGTAGGCGCGGGCGGGGTCGGTCCGGAAGGCGGCGTCGACGGCGGGCTTGAGCTCGTCGACGAGGAAGCGGATGTAGGCGTCGCCACCGGGGCCGGGCGAATACTCGTATTCGCGACGGTCGGAGCAGTCGGCCGCGACGGCGATGAAGGGCTCGATTTCGCCGCGGGCGACGAGGTCCTGGGCGATGTCGTCGACTTGCCAGTCCTTGCCCCAGGTGGAGGTGGAGGGGTCGAAGACCTGGCGTCCGTCGTGCAGGTAGAGAACGGGGAGGCGGGCCTTTTCGCCGAAGCCGTCATAGCCGGGCGGGAGCCAGACGATGACTTCGCGGGTGCCGCCGAGATGCTTCGAGGGAAAGCGGTCCCAGACGACGTAGGAGCCGACGATTTGGCGTTCGCGCGGGGTGGCCGAGGGCGCGGAGGAGGCGTCGTCCTTCCAGGCGTCGACGCGGAGGTGCGCAGGGCCGTCGACGGGGACGCCGTCGAGGTTCCAGGCGCGGCCGTCGGGGGCGAGTTCGAGGCGGTGGTTGGGGAGGCGTTCGCCGCGCGGACCGACGGCTTCGGTGTCCCAGGAGCCGCGTGTGACCTTGAATTCGAGGACTTCGCCGGGGCGGAGGTCGAGGCGGCCTTCCCAGGCGCAATCGCCAACGCGTTCGAGGGGTTTGCCGCGGCCGTCCCAGTTGCCGATGGCGTCGGAGGAGCCGGTGATGTGCGGGGTGTCCGGCGCGGCGAGCGCGACGGCGGTTTCGACGGCCAGGACGATGGCGATGGATTGGCTCATTTGCGTTTGCCGGGGTGTTTGCGGGGTTTGGGGCCGAAGGTGACCTTGGAGCCTTTCATGGCGCGGCGGGGACGTCGGATGTCGCGGGCGACGGAGACGGGGTCGGCGGCGCCTTTGGTGCCGGGCTTGGCGGAGTCGCCGCGCAGCTCGCGGATTTGGTCGCGGAGCATGGCGGCGCGCTCGAATTCGAGGTCGGCGGCGGCTTCGGCCATTTCGCGCTCCATTTCGGCGATGGCGCGGTCGACGTCGTAGTCGGCACCGGGCTCGGCGACGCCGGCGGCCCAGACGTCGTCCTGCTTGCCGGAGGAGGAATGCGGAAGGCCGTCGTCGCGGATGGCCTTTTGGATGGCCTTGGGGACGATGCCGTGCTCGCGGTTGTAGGCTTCCTGGATGGCGCGGCGCTCGGCGGTGCGGTCCATCATGGCCTTCATGGAGTCGGTGACGACGTCGGCGTAGAGGATGACGCGGCCGTCGACGTGCCGTGCGGCGCGCCCGGCGGTCTGGACGAGGGAGGTCTCGCTGCGGAGGAAGCCTTCCTTGTCGGCGTCGAGGACGGCGACGAGGGAGACTTCGGGGAGGTCGAGGCCTTCGCGGAGGAGGTTGATGCCGATGAGGCAGTCGAAGTCGGCCTTGCGGAGGCCGCGGAGGATGTCGACGCGTTCGAGGGCGGAGATGTCGCTGTGGAGATACTTGGCGCGGACGCCGACCTCGACGAGGTAGGCGGCGAGGTCCTCGGCGGTCTTCTTGGTGAGGGTGGTGACGAGGACGCGCTCGTGGCGCGCGACGCAGGCGCGGACTTCGGCGATGAGGTCGTCGACCTGGTGGGCGAGGGGGCGGACCTCGACCTCGGGGTCGAGGATGCCGGTGGGGCGGATGACCTGGCGGACGGGGCGGCCGCCCATGCCGAGCTCGATGGGGCCCGGGGTGGCGGAGGTGAAGAGGACCTGGCCGGCGCGGGCCATGAACTCGTCGTAGGTCATGGGGCGGTTGTCGAGGGCGCTGGGAAGGCGGAAGCCGTGCTCGACGAGGACGCGCTTGCGGGCCTGGTCGCCGTTGTACATGGCGCGGAGCTGGGGAAGGGTGACGTGGCTTTCGTCGATGACGGTGAAGAACTCGTCGGGGAAGAAGTCCATGAGGGTCATGGGGCGTTCGCCGGGGGCGCGGCCGGAGAGGGGGCGGCTGTAGTTCTCGATGCCGCTGCAGTAGCCGACTTCGCCGAGCATTTCCATGTCGTAGGTGGTGCGCATGCGGATGCGCTGGGCCTCGAGGAGCTTGCCGGCGGCTTCGAGCTCGGCGACGCGGGCCTCCATCTCGGCGAGGATGCGGCGGACGGCGGGGTCGAGCTTTTCGCGGGGCATGACGAAGTGCTTGGCGGGGGAGAGGATGGCGACGTCGAGGGCTTCGCCGGGTTTTCCGGTGAGGGGGGCGAGGCGGCGGAGGGATTCGAGCTCGTCGCCGAAGAAGGAGAGGCGGAGGCCGTCGGTGCGGTAGGAGGGGAAGATGTCGACGGTGTCGCCGCGGACGCGGAAGGTGCCCGGGGTGCAGGCGATGTCGTTGCGCTCGTACTGGACGGCGACAAGCCGCGCGAGGAGGCGCTGGCGGCCGAGGAGGGCGCCGGGGCGGAGCTCGATGAGCATGTCCTTGTAGTCGTCGGGGCTGCCGAGGCCGTAGATGCAGCTGACGGAGGCGACGATGATGACGTCGCGGCGGCTGACGAGGGCGTCGGTGGCGGCGAGGCGGAGGCGTTCGATCTCGTCGTTGGTGGAGGCGTCCTTTTCGATGTAGGTGTCGGTCTGGGGGATGTAGGCCTCGGGCTGGTAGTAGTCGTAGTAGCTGACGAAATATTCGACCGCGTTGTGCGGGAAGAACTCCTTGAGCTCGGCGTAGAGCTGCGCGGCGAGGGTTTTGTTGTGGCTGACGACGAGCGTCGGGCGGCCGATGCGCGCGATGACGTTGGCCATCGTGAAGGTCTTGCCGCTGCCGGTGACGCCTTCGAGGACCTGGTAGCGGCGGCCGCCGGCAAAGGCGCCGCAGAGGGCGTCGACGGCCTGGGGCTGGTCGCCGGTGAGGCGGAAGCCGGAGACGAGTTCGAAGGGGCCGTTCATGGTTCCGGGGAGGGGC
>JAZQOP010000041.1:0-2391 GCA_045627965.1 Kiritimatiellia bacterium
GGGAGAGGACGTATTTTTTGTCGCGGGCGACGGGGTCGAGGAAGGGGGCGAGGAGGGCCTGGTAGGAGGTCTTGAGGGCCTTGGAGCGGGCGAGGTCTTCGAGGAGGAGGACGTCGGGCCAGAGCTGCCGGAGGAGGGCGGCGGCGCGGGGCGGGTCGGCGATCTTGGGGCGGAGGGCGTATTGGACGGCCTGGGTGTAGGGGGGGTAGGCGCCGCCCCAGGCCCAGACGGAAAGGCGGTCGGTGCGGTCGAGCTGGAGCATGTGGGCGGAGTCGAAGTGGCGGTCGCCCATGGGGACGATGGCGAGGACGTGCGGGGCCTCGGCATTCAGGCGGTCGAGGGCGTCGAGGGCGGGGGACTGGACGGGGTATGGGAGGGGGCGGAGGTTCTCGGCGGTGTGGCGTGGCCAGGCTTCGGCGGCGCAAAGGAGGGCGGGCAGGAGGAAGGCGGAGGCGCAGAAGATGCGGCGGAGGCGCCCGGCGCGCGGCGGCACGGCCAGGAAGCGGCGTTCCAGGGCGTCCCAGGCAAGGGCGGCGGCAACGCAGAGGAAGAGGAGGACGAAGATGGAGAAGCGGGAGACGACGCGGAAGCCGGCGAGGGCCTGGAGGTGGGCGTAGAGCCAAAGGAAGAGGGCGTTGGGGATGTGGACGGTGGCGCCGGGCATGCGGATTTCGGGGCCGAGGGAAAGGAAGAAGGCGAAGATGGCGGCGGCGAGGAGCCCGGCGGAGAAGAGGTAGGGGAGGTCGCGGCGACCGGGGTGGAGCAGGGTGGCCAGGGTGGCCAGGACGGCGACGACGGCCAGGGCGGCGTAGGCGTGTGCGAGGAAGGCGGAGCGGAGGGGGACGGCGTAGTGGAAGAGGACCGTGGCGGCGCCGAAGAGCAGGAGGGCGGCCCAGCGGATGGCGTCCGCCGCCAGGATCCAGCGGGGATGGGGGGCGCGGGCGACGGAACGGGCGTTGAGGACCAGGTGCAGGCCGGCGAGGAGGAGGAGGGCCAGGGAGGGGTAGGCGGACATTTCGTCGTGCGAGACGTTTGGAAGGATGGGGAGGAAGCGGATGTGGCGGCCGGAGAGGAGGTAGGAGAGCGGTTCGAGGCGGTGGGTGCTGATTTCGGAGAGGGTGCGGTTGACGGTGTGGGTGTCGAGGAGGGTGAGGTAGGGGCCGAGGATGGGCCAGGCCAGCAGGGCGGCAAGCCCGGCGACGAGGAGCGGGAGCCAGAAGGCGCGCCCGGAAAGCAGGAGGCGGGGCCGCGTCGACAGGAACGGGAGCGCAAGGGCGGGCAGGAGGAGGGCCAGGAAGATCGCCTGGTAGAGTTCGCTGGAGGCCTGGAGGAAGACGGCGAGCGCGAGACCGCAGGCGTAGCGGACGGAGGGACGCTGGAAGTAGCGGGCGAAGAAGAAGAGAAAGAGCGGCAAGGCGAAGTTCAGCTGCATGTTGAATTCGACCATGTAGCTGGTCCGGTAGGGCATGATCGTGAAGAAGAGCGCGCCAAGGAGCGCGGCGCGCCCGGTCGTGCCCAGGGCCCGGAGGAAGGCCCAGAAGCAAAGTCCCGAAAGGGCCCAGAAGGCCACCAGGATGACGTGGTAGATGAAGACGGGGTTGGCGCCCGGGAGGGCGAAGAGCGGGGCGGCGGCCAGGGCCTGGGGCCAGTGGAGGGCCTCGTAGTAGAGGGTGCCGCCGAAGGGGTAGTAGACGTTCGTGTCGCCGGCAGGCGGGACCAGGTGGCCCGAAAGGATGGAACGGGCCACCAGTTCGAGCTTCCAGGCGTGGAAGGGCGGGTCCCAGTGGTTCAGGACGTGGGTGGAAAACGTGGCCGCCCAGGGCCAGGTGATGGCCAGGACGGCAAGGAGCAGGATCAAGTAGACGAGCGGGGCACGGCGCCAGGGGACGGGAGGAAGGGGCGCGGAAAGGGATGCGGAGAGGGGGGCGGGGTGCATGGCGCGGGGGAGGTCAGTCGCTGATGAAGAGGAGCTCGCCGCGGTTGATGGACTGGGTGCGGCGGGGCGTGCGCAGGAAGCCCAGGAGGTCGGAGAGGAAGGCGCGCTCGGGGTTGGAGGGGGCGCGGGCGTCGATCATGTCGTGGAGGGTGACTTCGAGCTTTTCGACGGGGATGCCGTGGTGGAGGCTGATGAGATGGCGCGCGGGGGCGACTTCGACGAGGTCGAGCCACGGGATCGAGCGCAGGGCCGGGGAGTCGGCGACCAGGATGAGCTTCTTGCCCTCGGGGAGGTTCAGGAAGTCGATCGGCTTGAAGGCGCGGCCCTGGGGGGCGAGGGCGGCGGTGGCGAGCTTGGCGACGGCGCTGGCCCGGTCGTTGTCGACGGCGGCCAGGAGGTCGAGGACGCGGATGGGGAGGGTCATGGTGACGGAGCGGCAGGGCTCGTTGAACTTG
>JAZQOP010000042.1:0-3026 GCA_045627965.1 Kiritimatiellia bacterium
CGCCACGCCTGAAAAGGCAAAATCGCACTTTTTACGCCTGTTTTTGACCATTTTCCGCTCCAATTCCACCACATTTGTACAAACATGGTGGACAGAGGACGCCGGATTGTCCCCAAAAACGGCGTTTGGCCCGCAAAGACGCGCAATTTCAGGGGCATGGCCGGGGACGAGGAACCCTAGGCGGGGCGCAGCCGCGGACGCCATCGGACAGGGGGGCGGGCTTAGGCTTCTTCGATCAGGGGGAGGGTCGGATCGGCGTCGACGGCCAAGGGCAGCGGGAGGCCGCGGCAGAGTCGAAGGCCGGCGGCGGCGGCGATCATGGCGGCGTTGTCGGTGCAGTAGGCCAGCGGAGTCAGGTGGAGCGCCAGGCGGCGTCGGCGCGCCAGGTCGGCCAGCTTTTCGCGCAACAGGGCATTCTTGGCGACGCCGCCGACACAGAAGAGGGTCTTGGCCTTCGTCTTGCGCACGGCGTTCTCGGCGCGTTCGGCCAGGGCGCGCATGACGGCCTCCTGGTAGGACGCCGCCAAGTCGGGCAGATGCGCCGGCAAGGCGTCGGGATGCGACTGCAGGTAGTAGCGCAGCGAAGTCTTGAGTCCCGAAAATGAGAGGCAGAGGCGCAGGTCGAGGCCGTCAGGCGTCGTCGCCGTCTTGGCCGTGTGCGCCAGGCCGCGCGGGAAGTCGACGTAGTGCGGGTCGCCCGTGGCGGCCTTCTGGATCGCAGGGCCGCCGGGATAGCCGAGCCCGAGCAGGGTCGCGCCCTTGTCGAGGCATTCGCCCGCAGCGTCGTCGAGAGTCTGTCCGAGCATCCGGTAGGTCCCGAACGCCGACATTTCCAAGATGCACGAATGGCCGCCCGAGACCATGAGGACGATCGCGGGCGACACGTCCTCGGGCGCGGGCACGGCAGGGTCGAGGAAGAGCGCGGCCAGGTGCCCTTCCATGTGGTTGACGCCGTAGACGGGGCGATGGATGGCCTGTCCCAGCGCGCGTGCACCGTTGACGCCGACGAGCAGCGACGAGATCAGGCCCGGCCCGTGCGTCACGGCGATGCAGTCAATGTCGCCATAGGAAACGCCGGCCTCCTCCACGGCGGCAGCCACCACCGCGGGGAAGTTCTCGACGTGGGCGCGCGAGGCGATTTCCGGCACCACGCCGCCATAGGGCCGATGCGACGCGATCTGCGAATTCACCACTGACGACAGCACCTCGCGGCCGTCGCGCACCAGCGCCGCGGCGGTTTCGTCGCACGAGGACTCGATACCCAGGACCAGCGGCATTTGGACTCCTCCAGGAAACGGGACGGGACGCGGGTCAGCGTTCCTTGAACACGAGGATGCCCCGCAGCATGTCGCACGCGCGCTCGAGCTGCGGGTCGGTGACTTCGCCGCCGGCGTCGGCCTTCGCCTTGGAGGTCGCCGGTGCGGCGGCGGCCTCGTCGTCTTCGTCGGCCAGGCCGGGGAGCAGCTCCTCGTTGTCCTGGTCGACGGCCCCGGCCGTCCAGCCCTCGGTGTCGTCGTCGCCGGCGCCGGCGCCCGTCGCGGCCGACTCCTCGGCGCGGTTCCGGGCCAGGATGATCTTGCGCCAGGTCTCGAAGGAAATCGGCACGACGACGTCCGGCTCGATCCCGTTGTCATGGATCACGCGTTCGCTCGGCGTGTAATACTTGGCCGTCGTCAGGCGGATGGCCGTGTCGCGCTCCTGCGGCAGGATCGTCTGGACCGACCCCTTGCCGAACGACTTTTCGCCGACGAGGATGGCCCGCTTGTTGTCCTGCAGGGCGCCCGCCACGATTTCCGAGGCCGAGGCCGAGGCCCCGTTGATCAGGACGACCATCGGCATGTCGGGGAACTTGAAGCGCGGACGTGCGCGGAAGGACTGGTTGACCTCGCCATCGCGGCCGCGCGTGAAGACGATCAGGTCGCCGCGCGCCAGGAAGGGCTGGGCGACCTCGACGGCCGCCGTCAGGAGGCCGCCGGGATTCCCGCGCAGGTCGAGGACGAGCGCCTTCGCGCCCTGCGACACGAACTTCTCCAGCTCCACCTGGAAGTCCCGGGCGGTGTCCTCGCCGAACTGCAGCATCCGGATGTAGGCGATGTCGCCCGGCAGGATCCGCGCATCCTTCAGCGAGGGCACATTGATGACCGCCCGCTCCAGCGTGAACGTCTTGTAGAGCTGCGTCCGCGGGCGGAAGACCTTGATCGTCACGCTCGTGCCGGGATCGCCGCGCAGCTTCTTGACCGCCGCCGACAGGTCGAGGTCCTCCGTCGATTCGCCATCGATCTCGACGATCTTGTCCTCGGGGAGGATCCCCGCGCGGAAGGCCGGCGTCCCTTCCATCGGCGAGATGACCGTCAGGAGCATGTCGCGGATGCCGATCGTGATGCCGAGGCCGCCGAACTTGCCGGACGTATCCTCGCGCATCTCGGTATATTCCTCCTCGTCCATGAACTGCGAATAGGGATCGAGCGACTGCAGCATCCCCCGCAACGCGCCATAGATCAGGTCCTCGTAGGTCGAGGCGTCGGCGTCGACGTAGTGCGTCCGCACCTGCTCGACGACCGTCGAGAAGAGCGAATACATCTCGTAGGGGTCGTCGCACGGCTTCTTGGCTTCGGCGGCGGCCGCCGCCGGAGGCTCGGCCTCCGCCTCCGCCGCCCGTGCCTGCAGGGGGGCCCCCGGCCCCCCCCGCCTGTGCATGCAGGCGCGCCCCGGCCACCAGGTTGAACGCAAGCAGGACGGCCAGCACAACCATCCAGCACCGAAATTTGGAAAATATCGCTTTCATCCCGCCAACTATGCCCCTTCCCCGCCCCATTTGCAAGCCGAACCGCCCTTTTTCTGCTCGCGCCGTGAGTTGTACAAAGAGACCGGACAGGGGCACACTACCCACGGGTGGGGAGCGACGAGAGGGCTTCTGGCACCCAATTGGGTGCCAGAAGCCCGAGCGTCGATCCCTACCCATCATGTGCTTGCAACCATAGACAAGGAGATGACCGACATGCACAACCTACACCCATCCGCCCCGG